>JAHDEU010000089.1 GCA_020628635.1 Hellea sp.
TCGCTCATCCCCGCGAAGGCGGGGATCCAGCTTACGGTCAGTGACCCAGTTCAAACACTGCGCAGGCTCGCAACCTGGATCCCCGCCTGCGCGGGGATGAGCGACGGTGGGATGGGAGAGCTATGTCGGCCTTCGGCTTGGCGCCTACTCCACAGGCTCCAGCTCGATCTCAACCTCATCTGTCCCGTCCATCTCGATCACGATGCGGGTCTTGCTCTCTCCGTCCTCCACCACCGTTTCGCGCTCGACGGTCAAATTTTTGCCGAGCCCGCTTATCGACAGACGGTCCTCGCTGTCGCGGCTCTTTTCGCGCGCGATGGTCATCAGTTCTTCGCCGTCGAATTGCAGCGTCACGCCCTCGCCGTCTTTCTTCACCTCCACGTTGGAGGCAAAGGCCGCGACCATGTCGGCAAGCTCGGAAATGGCATCTGATTCCTGTATCGCCTGCTCCAGCTCGCGCGCGGCCTCTTTCAGCTCCTCTCCGTCCCAGGAGAAGGTCTTGCTTTCCGGCTCGGCCTTCGCTTCCGGTTCGTCGGGATGGGCGAAGGCGGGCATGGCGAAACAGAGCGCGACAAGCGGGGCGGCGAGATATTTCATGGGGACAGCTCCAGACAAGTTGCGAAACTCTAACGCCGAGACCGCTATTCCCATTGTAAATTCGTGGTAACGTGCAGCTGTGCTCAGAGACCGTTTCTTCTATCCGCTGGCCGTGCTCGTCTTTGCCGGGATCATCGCGCTGGCGCTGTCGCGGGGCGGGCAGACGGGCGCGGGCGAGGTGGACCGCTGGGAGTTGGCGGGCGAAGACCTGAACGCGCTGCAGGTCAGCCCCGGCACGGAAATGGACTACCTGCCCGATGAGGGCGGCTATGTGGTGCTGTCCGCCTTCACCGCCTTCGGCCAGGGTCCCGGCTCGATCGGCATTTTCGCCAGTCTCGGCCCGGCGCAGGAGCGCAGTTTTGCGGGCGAGACTGTCGAGATCACGCTAAGGGCGCGCGCGGCGCGGTCCGATCCGCTGGACGTGTTCGAGAGCGCCTATTTCCCACTGGAAGGCGCGGCGAGTGCGTGGCAGCGTTTCACCCTCACCCCCGACTGGCAGGACTTCACCTACCGCTTCACCCCGCCCGTCGTGGCGGCCGAGCCCAATGCCGACCTGGTCTCGATCTGGCCGGGCAAGGAGGGCGAGCGCAAGGGCATGGAGCTGGCCAGCGTGTCGGTCGCCAAGGTCTCGCCCTAGCCCGGCAAAAAGCCCGCCGGGGTGACCGGCGGGCTCTGCATTCGGACGTCGCGGTCGACCCTAGTCGATGGGCGAGACGAGACGCGGATCGCGGACCAGCGTGCGCACGCCGTGGGCCTCGTCCTCGTTGAACACATTGTCCTCGGCCCAGGCGTCGAGCGAGGCGATGTCGATCTTGGCGCATTGCGGGCGCACCGACCACGTCACGTTGAGCGGCGAGCACTTGTTGTCCGTATAGCTCGGACCCGTGGTGGAGCCGCGGAATACGACCGGCGTGCCGGTATTGGTCGGAATCTGGCCGGGCTGGTGCAGGGCGACTTTCGTGCCGTCTCCGGCCACATAGTCCATGGTCGTCATGTCGAGCGCATTGCGGTCGTTGACGACCAGGAAGACCTGCGTTTCCACGCGCAGGCGCGGGCTCTCGCAGGTGTCAGAGAGGCAGGAGCCGAGCCCCTCGCCGGGTGTCACGTCGCAGGTCGTGTGGACCCAGTGGACCTCGATCGTGTCGCCGACCTCGACGCCCTCCACATGCTCCGTGTCATAGGACGCGCGCTCGGCCGCGCTCAGATCGTTGGTGCCGTTGCAGCGATAGCCGCCATCCGGCGCCGGACCCGCATACATGGAAAAGCCGGGGCCCTTGTGCTCGGCCTGGGCATGGAAGTGGATGTTGCACAGGTTCATGCCGGACGCGTCACCCGCCAGCGGCGAGTTGTCCGTGTTCAGACCACCCTTGAAGCTGATGTCGCGCGGCGTTTGCGCACCCATGGTGGTGCAGGCCTCCGGGTCTTCCATGAAGTCCGGCTCGACGCCGGCGGTGAAGATCGGCGCGGAGCCTTCGGGACGGTCCACCACTTCGGCGGCGTCGACGACGTCGATATCGGGATCATCGCCCGCACAGGCCGAAAGGGCGAGGGCGGCAGCGGACAGGACGAGCAGGGAACGCATGGCGTGTCTCCGGTAGGTTTTGGAAATCGGTTTCAAGTCAGGCGTTAACGTATGTCCCCGGAGTGCGTTCCTCAATACCGAATTTATCGTGCTTGAAACTTACTCCGCGGCCAGCCGGGCATTGCGCAGGGCTTCGGCGCGCGCCTCGACGGAGCGCACGATGTCCTCGATCATGTCGTTGTTGTCGGTCTTTCCGGTCTTCACACCCGCATGATACATCATGCCGTAGCCGGCCGAGCCGCCCGTGAATCCGATATCGGTGAACATCGCCTCGCCCGGCCCGTTCACGACGCAGCCGATGATGGACAGGCTGATCGGCTCGCTGATGTGCGACAGCCGGTCTTCCAGCGTGCGCACGGTCTCGATGACGTTGAAGCCCTGGCGCGCGCAGGACGGGCAGGAGATGATGTTCACGCCGCGGGTGCGCAGCCCCAGTGATTTGAGCATGTCGAATCCGACGCGGACCTCCTCTTCCGGCTCGTCCGACAGGCTGACCCGGATCGTGTCGCCGATCCCGGCCCACAGCAGGGCGCCCATGCCGATGGAGCTCTTGACCGTGCCGATGCGCGTGCCGCCTGCCTCCGTGATGCCCAGATGCAGCGGCGCGTCGGTCGCGTCGGCCAGCTGGTGATAGGCCGCGACCGTGAGGAACAGGTCGGATGCCTTCACGGAAATCTTGTATTCATGGAAGCCCTCATCGTCGAGCATGCGCGCATGCATCAGCGCGCTCTCCACCATGGCGTCGGGGCACGGCTCGCCGTATTTTTCCAGCAGTTCGCGCTCTAGGCTTCCGCCATTCACCCCGATGCGGATGGAGCAGCCATTGGCTCTTGCTGCCGCGACGACCTCCCTCACCCGCGCCTGCCCGCCAATATTGCCGGGATTGATGCGCAGGCAGGCCGCGCCGTTGTCGGCCGCCTCGATCCCGCGCTTGTAGTGGAAATGGATGTCGGCAACCAACGGCACATCGACCTGATCGACAATGGCGCGCATGGCCGCGGAGCTTTCCGGGTCCGGGACGGACACGCGCACGATGTCCGCGCCCACCGCCTCCAGCCGCTTGATCTGGCCCACCGTCGCCTCGACGTCGTGGGTGACCGTGTTGGTCATGGACTGCACCGCGATCGGCGCATCCCCGCCGACCTCCACGGAGCCGACACGGATCTTGCGCGACGGCCGGCGCTCGATCGTGCGCCACGGGCGGACGGCATGCAGCGAGGTGGGGTTGGAGCTCATGGGCGCGCTCTAGCGCAAGCGCGTCACCGAATGAAGACGAAGATGCGGCCGGGTATAGGGGGGATGCGTGTGACGGGAAGCGGTAGTTCGATCCCACGGTTCGTGACCTGACCCTTCCGACACCCTGGCGATCAGTCCACCCCGCCCAGCGCGAAACCCGTCACCGGTTCGCCCGGCTTGCCCAGCGGCCCGAGCGAGCGTTCGCCGATGCGCAACTCCACCGCGCCGCCGTCGCGCACTGTGACGGACAGGTCCTGCCCGCGCGCGGCCTCGAACCGTTCCCCGGTGACGAACACCCGGTTGGCGACCAGCGTGCCGGAGCTGTTGCGGATGCTCATCCAGGACGGCGCGGTCGCGACCAGGCTGACGACCGAGTCGGATACGGGCTCGGACGCGACCGTTTCTCCGGGCTGCAGGGCCGGCGCGCCGGGCGAACCCGGGGCGGCGACCGTATCGAGCTGCACGCCGTACCATGTGCCGAGCATGACCACGGCCGCGATGACGCCCAGCGCCGGGACGGAACCCTTGGGCAGGCGCAAGCGGCGGGTCGGGACGAAATGCGGCACGCCGCGGCGGTCGAGCTGGCGCGGCGCGCTGATGTCGGATTTGAAGTCGGCCACGACCGCGTCCGGCTCCAGTTCCAGCACGCGGGCATAGGCGCGCACATAGCCCAGCGCATAGCCCAGCGTCGGCAGGGCGGACAGGTCGCCCTCCTCGATGGCCTTGATGTGCTCCGCCCGCACGCCTGACGCGAAGCTCGCCGCGTGCAGGTCCATGCCGAGCGCGCGGCGCCGGGCGCGAAGGGCGAGGCCCGTTGGCTGTTCGGTCAGCCGGATGGAGATGTCGGACGGATCGGAGTGCATGATCTCGTAAAGGTTAACGCGGGAGAGCTAATGCCCGGTTAAGGATTGAGGCGCGGCAGGCAAGCGCTGTCGCGTGACCGAACTGCAATTTTGCCACGCTTTCATGCGAACCGTCCCGGCCCTATATGGAGAGCCATGGTGTCCACGACGAGAAGCTACGGCACAACGCCGCTGTTCAAGCGCCCGGACGCGCGCGCCGCGCTGTTCGGCTTCGTGGTCTCGGCCGCCCTGCTGGGCGGGGCTTGGTTCTTCCAATACGTGCTCGGCTATGCGCCCTGCATCATGTGCTACTGGCAGCGCCACGCGCACAAGGTCGTGCTGGCGGTTGCCGCCGCGACCATCGCGGCGCATGCGGTTGGCGGATTGCCGCGCTGGCTGGGGCCGGTGTTGCTGGTGAGCGCCTTCACTGGCTCCTTCGTGCTGGGCGCGTTCCATGTCGGGGTGGAGTTCGGGCTCTGGGACGGCCCGGCGGCCTGCGCGGCGACTGTCGGCGACCTGCCCACCATCGATCCCAACGACCCGCTCGCCATTCTGGACGGCGAGTTCGCGGGGCCAAGCTGCTCGGACGTGGCATGGCGCTTTCTCGGCATATCCATGGCCGGGTGGAACGCGCTGATCAGCCTGTTCGGCGCGCTGGGGACCTATCGGTTGGCAACTCACGGAGTGAAACCATGAAACCTCGCGGCAAGGCCAGGCCGGCCCCCTCCAACCGGGCGCACACACCGCGCCGCATCGCCGAGATGCTGCGCGTGGACCATGCGGGCGAATACGGGGCGGTCGCCATCTATCGCGGCCAGCAGGCCGTGTTCGGGCAGAGCGCCATGACCGCGCCCATGGCCGAGCAGCTATCGGAAATGGAAGCGGAAGAGCAGAAACATCTGGACGCATTCGACGCCATGCTGGTGGAGCGCGGCGTGCGCCCGACGGCCATGGCGCCGCTGTGGAACGCGGCCGGCTACGGGCTGGGCGTGGTCACCGCGCTGATGGGGCGCAAGGCCGCCCATGCCTGCACCGAAGCCGTGGAAACCGTGATCGAGCAGCACTATGCGGAGCAGGCGGACGCGGTGGAGCACGAGGAGCCGCAGCTGGCCGCCACTTTCCGCGAGTTCCGCGAGGACGAGCTGCACCACAAGGACGTCGCCGTGGAGGGCGGCGCGCGCGAAGCCCCCGGCTACCGCCTGCTGTCGCGCATCATCCGCACGGGCTGCCATGCCGCGATCCGGGTGACGGAAAAAGTCTGAGCCGAAACGAAAAACGGCAGCCCAGCGCGTGGACTGCCGTTGGAATTCGGTGAGGCCGGAAGACTAGATTTTCCGGTTCACCTCGTTGGCGGTTTCCTCGATCTCTTCGCCGACGGATTCGATGTCCTGTCCGGCACCGGCGACCGTATTGCACGCGCCGAGCGAGAGCGTCGCGGCCAGCATCAGGCCGGCGAGAGTGAGGGCGGATTTGTCTGAGTTGCGGGTCATGGTGCATGGTCCTTTCAATCACCTGCGGCCCGGATCGGGATGGGCCGCGTGAATCTTGAAACGCTGATCCAGATGCTTCGTTCCGGCCCTACTCGGCCGCGACAGGCGCTCCCAGCCCGACCCGGCCCCGGTTCGCGCCCGTCCTGTAACCGGATGAGGGCAGGCTGATTGCGCCGTCCACGGCCGCGACCAGGCCGTCCAGTCCCGGTGCCGCGAGCGCCTCGAAGCGGGCGCGGCGCGCGGCCTTGGCGACGCTTTCGCTGGTCATCACCTCGCCGAGTGCGTCGGATATGCGCGCCGAGAGACCCGGACCCACCGCGCCGACCTTGCAGCCGAGCCCAGCGCGCACCACTCGCGCGGCGATGGCGGATTGCTCGAACGCGATGGGCACGGTCACCAGCGGCACGCCGGCCGCCACCGCGTCCGTCGTGGAGTTGTAGCCGCCGTGGATGATGGCGGCGGAAGCCTGCGCCAGCACGGCGCGCTGGTCGAGGAAGTCGCGCGCGATCGTGCCCGCAGGCATCGCACTGTCGTCAGACAGCCGTCCGCCATGCACGACAACCGGCTGCAGGCCCTGGTGGATCGCCGCTTTGGCCATGGCGCGCAGCACCTTTGCACGTCCGCCCATCAGCGTGCCGAGCGAGATGAAGGCGAGCGGCCGCCCGTCGCGCTCATGCGCGATGGTGTCCGGTCCGGGATAGCAGAGCCCATCGTCGCGGAACGGGCCGAGATAGACGGGCGGGCGTTCGCGCGGGAAGTCGAGCGAGGCGAGGCCCTGCGCCAGATCGGTGGTGCGCGAAATGCCGTCATCCACGCTCCAGACCTGCTGCCAGTCCTCCAGCCCGTCGGGCTTGGACAGGCCGAAATCGTCCGCGCCCTTGGCCAGCACCTCGCATTGGGGGCGCAGCAGGGCGTTGACGATGCGGTAATAGCCGGCGTTCAGCCAGTGGCCGTAGGCGCTGCTATTGTATTTCCAGCCCATGAAGGGCGGCGGCACGGATGGCTCGCGGTTCATCGGCAGCGCGCAGGCGAGGCTGATATGGGCGAAGCGCCTGGAGCTCAGCCCGCGCCCGACGAGGCCCGCACCCGGCTCCAGCTGGTCGTGGATCAGACCGTCCGCGCCGATCTGCTCCAGCGCACGCGGCAGGTGACGAAGGTAGAACCGCGACAGCCTTGCCGTGAGCGTGAACATGGACGTCAGATCGGACCAGGAGCGCATGCGCGACAGGCAGGCGCAGATGCGGTCGAGTTCTCCAGTCGGAAAATCGCGCTCGCCAATGATCAGCGTCTCGATATCGTCCGGCACGCGCGCCACGAGGTCCGGCGGGCCGACCACGACCGGGCGGTGGCCGGAAGCCATCAAGGCCCGCGCCGCCGCCATCATGGGATTCATGTGGCCGGACAGCGGTAGGGTGATGAGCGCGAAAGTCGCCATGGTGACTATACGTGCGGGGCGGCAGGGTGACGCAGGGGCGCGGTGATTTGTTGATTGGTGTTATGGTGGGGAGGGGAGTGCGGCGAGATTGAATTGAACGATACAACTCCTCCCCTCTTAGGGGAGGTGTCGCCACGAGCGAAGAGAGGGGTGACGGAGGGGTAAGGTGTCTCGTCTTCAAAGCGGAGTGACCTTACCCCTCCGACCCTGCCTTCGGCGGGCCACCTCCCCTAAGAGGGGAGGAGTTTACCAAGGAAGATTGATCGAACTTGGTGGAGAGGCTGTTGATCTACAAACCCTCCCTCTCGCCGACTTGATCGGCGAGCCCATGGTGCGTTTTGAACGTTGGGACAGCAGGTCGATCGGTGAGACATCAGTCGCCCTTCACCACCTCGCTCACCGAGCGATCTGTCCATAGGCTCGCCGATCAAGTCGGCGAGATGGGAGGCGGGTTGGGTTAGGGCCGTCATCTGGGCGTGCGGAGGGAAAGCGAATGGGTGGGAGAGCCAACCTTCAAATTTCGCTCATCCCC
>JAHDEU010000090.1:0-1646 GCA_020628635.1 Hellea sp.
ACGTTCAACCCGGCGCGACAATCTACGGCCGCCACGCCTTCCGCCGCGCACGGCCCATGCTCGCCGCGCGCGATGCCGTCTCGAGCGCGCGTCTGCGCCGCTCGCGCACGGCCGACCCGTTACAGGGCTATAAACCCTTACGATAAGCTCGCTTTTTACGCGAATGTAATAGGAAGTTGCGCAAGGCTGCGGCTAGACCTGCCGTAACCTTGCGACCCTTGCTGCCCGGAGCTCTCATGTCTCATCTGTCGACTGCTTTCCGACTGTCCACCATCACCGTCAGTGCGACCGTGCTCTGCCTCGGTGTGGCGGGAGCCGCCAAGGCGCAGCATTCCACCGCGCGCGGCGTGGCGGGGACCAGTTCGGACGCGGTCAGCAAGTTCCGCCAGCTCGACACCGAACTACGCTCGCCCAACATCTACCGCTCCGCCTCCGGCGCGCCCGGCCCCGCCTATTGGCAGCAGCGCGCGGACGTGAAGATCGACGCGCGGCTGGACGAGGACACGCAGCGCATCTTCGCCGAGATGGACATCGACTATGTCAACAACTCGCCCGACCCGCTGAACTATATCTGGCTGGCGCTGGACCAGAACCGCTTCAAAGACGGCTCTCTGGCGCGCAAGAGCGCGACGGCATCCGGCGCGGGCACGCGGCGCGGACAGGGCGCGGGCGGCGCGGACCGGATCAGCTTCGGCCAGATGCGCTACAACCAGGCGATGGAAGACCGCGAATACGGCTTCGAGTTCCAGAAGATCGCGGCCGCAAATGGCGACGAGCTCGACTACTTCGTCAACGACACCATGCTGCGGATCGACCTCGACAAGCCGCTGGCGTCCGGCGAGACCTTCTCCTTCCAGGTCGATTGGGAGCACAACATCGTCGATGAGGAGCGGGTCGGCGCGCGCGGCGGCTTCGAGGTGCTCGAAGACGGCAACATGATCTTCGCCATCTCGCAATGGTTCCCGCGCCTGGCCGCCTATACCGACTATGCCGGCTGGCGGAATTCGCAGTTCCTGGGCCGCGGCGAGTTCACGCTGGAATTCGGCGACTACGAGGTCGAGCTGACCGTGCCGTCCGATCACATCGTGTCGGCAACCGGCGTGCTCGCCAATCCGCGCGACGTGCTCACCGCGCAGCAGCGCCGCCGTCTGGACAATGTGTCGCCGGACGAGACCAGCTTCATCGTCACGCCGGAAGAGGCCGAGGAGAACAGCAAGTCCCGCGCAACAGGCAGCAAGACCTGGCGGTTCGAGGCCGAGAATGTCCGCGACTTCTCATGGGCATCGTCGCGCCGCTTCATCTGGGACGCCATGACGTTCGAGCAGGAGGGCGCGGAGCATCCGGAAGTGCTCGCCATGAGCTTCTACCCGCCCGAAGGCAATCCGACCTGGGGCCAGTATTCCACGCAGGCCGTCGTCCACACCATGGACGTCTACAACCGCTTCGCCTTCCAGTACCCCTACCCGACCTCGCAATCCGTGAGCTTCTCGCCGGGCGGTTTCGGGATGGAATATCCGATGATCACCTTCAACGGCTACCGTCCGTCGGAAGACGAGAAGTCGGGCGAGATCGTCTATTCGCGCAACACGAAATACGGCCTGATCGGCGTGATCATCCACGAGATCGGCCACATTTACTTCCCCATG
>JAHDEU010000090.1:1656-7713 GCA_020628635.1 Hellea sp.
AAACACCTGGATGGACGAAGGGATCAACACCTTCCTCGAATACATGGCCGAGTATGAGTGGGAGGAGAACTTCCCGATCCGCGGCGGCTACCAGAACCCGCTCGACCAGATCACGGGCTATATGCAGAGCACCAACCAGGTGCCGATCATGACGCAGTCCGACTCCGTGCTGCAGTTCGGCCCCAACGCCTATGCCAAGCCGGCGGCAGCGCTGATCGTGCTGCGCGAGACCGTGATGGGCCGCGAAGCCTTCGACTACGCCTTCCGCGAATATGCCACGCGCTGGAAGTTCAAGCGCCCGACGCCGGAAGACTTCTTCCGCACCATGGAAGACGCGTCGGCCGTGGATCTGGACTGGTTCTGGCGCGGCTGGTTCTTCGGGACCGACTATGTCGACATGGCCATCACGGGCGTGCGCGAATACCAGATCGGCACGGGTGACCCGGACATCGAGAAGGACATCGACCGGGAGGAGGACCTCGCGCGCTATCCCGAAAACATCGTGCAGCGCCGCAACCGCGAGGAAGGCATGGTCCCGCGCCGCCAGCGCATGGACACGCTCGATGACTTCTACAACGAGAACGACAAGTTCGCGGTCACCAATGCCGACCGCAACAAGTTCAAGTCCTATCTTGACGGGCTCGAGGACTGGGAACGCGAGGTCTATGACCGCGCCATGGAAGACGGGCAATACATCTACTTCGTCGACTTCGAAAACCAGGGCGGTCTCATCTCGCCATTGCCGCTGAAGCTCTATTTCGCGGACGGCAAGACCGAGGAGCTGGTGGTCCCGGCCGAGATCTGGCGCCGCAATTCGGAGCGCGTGACCAAGCTGATCGTGCGCGACGACCGCATCGAGAGCATCGTGCTGGACGAAGCGCACCAGACGGCGGATGCGGACTATTCCGACAACGCCTATCCGCAGAAGATGGTCAGTGACCGCCTGTCGCTCTACAAGAGCAACCGCACGCGCTCGAACATGATGGCCGACATGCTGCGCGAGCTGAAGACCGAAGACGCGTCTGAGGAAGGCTCCGACGCCTCCATGCCGATGGAGCGCAGCGAGACCACCACGACCCGCCGTCGCGACATGGATGCCGATGCAAAGGCAGACGACAAAAAGCCCGCGGACAATGACAACGATGCAAAGGATGACGACGCCAAATCGTCCTCCCTGCGCGATGCGCTGCGCCGCATGCTGGGCCGCGATGCCGACTAGGCGTCACGCCCTCGCTCTGTCGGGCGCGGCGGGGTTCGCCCTGCTTTGCCCCGCGCGCGCTTTCGCGCACCGCGTCAACCGCGCGGAGAGCACCGTCGTGTTCTCCGGAGAGGACGGCCGGGTGGAGGTCACGCATATCTTCCACGCCGCCGACGCGCAGGCCGCGCTGTTCAAGGCTGGGCTGATCGACAAGCCGGACATCGCGAATCTGCGCGCACGCGCGAGGCTCGCGCTGCATGTGGAGGAGACGTTCGGCATCCTGATCAATGAGGAGGAGCGCCCGCTGACCACGCTCGGCGCGGAGATCGTCGGCAACAACATCTATGTCTATCAGGAAGGCACGGACTTCCACCCGGGACAGCTGCATATCCGCGCCGCCATGCTGCACGGCCTGCTGCACGGCCAGCGCAACAGCGTCACGGTCGAGATGGGCAGCGAGCGGCTCGGCAATGCTCGCCGGGGCACATATGAAATGACCAAGGGCAACGCCGTGAAAGAGGTTGTCCTCTAGCGCCGCGCTCCGTAGCGTCGCGCCCATGCTGACTGTCCATCACCTGAACAACTCCCGCTCGCAGCGCATCCTCTGGCAGCTGGAGGAGATGGGCGTCGATTATGACGTAAAAACCTACCAGCGCGACGCCAAGACGTCCCGCGCCCCTGCCGAGCTGAAGGCCGTCCACCCGCTCGGCAAGTCGCCGGTCATCGAGCACGATAAGCTCGTCGTCGCGGAAACCGGCGCGATCATCGTCTATCTGCTCGACAATTTCGGAGACGGCCAATTCCGCCCGGAGAAAGGCACGCAAGCCTATGTCGACTATGTGCATTTCCTGCACTTCGCCGAAGGCTCGGCCATGCTGCCGCTGCTTCTCAAGCTCTACACCGGCTTTCTCGGCGACGCGGCCGACCCGCTCCAGCCCATGATCATGGACGAGATCCGCAAAGTGCTCGACTATTGCGAATACACGCTGATCCGCAGCGACTGGTTCGCGGGCGACCAGCTGACTGGCGCAGACTTCGCCATGATCTTTCCGCTCGAAGCCGCCCGCGCGCGCGGCATGCTCAAGCAGTACGAGGCGTGCTCGGAATATGTCGACAAGGTCTGGGCACGCCCGGCCTATCGGCGTGGCCTGGAGCGCGGCGGGCAATATGACTATGGGCCGAAGGGGTGAAGCTGTTTCGACTGAAAGGCAGCGGGAAAGCGCGCAATGAACAGCGCAAATCGATCGCGATTATTCTTAGAACAATCGCCTTCGGTTTTCTGGGCGTCGGCTTTTGGGATCCGCTCAGCAGTCGCAGTTGGGACGGTCTCTTGTTGTCCATCCCATTAGCGCTTATGTCGGGAGTGTTGTTCGTGCTCTCGCTGAGCGTATTGTCACGATTGGAGTCGGAAGATGATTGAGCTTTATATTATAGGCTTGGCCGCAGCCACGACTGCATTTCTGATGTATCTGAGCTACCGGATCGAGGCCGACAATGCCGAGGACATCGACCGGGGCCGCTAGGGCTTTGACCCCCTTCCACCTCGCAGCTCCCATCCGCGACATCGAGAGCACCCGGCTCTTCTACCGCGACCTGATCGGCTGCACGGTCGGGCGCGAGGCGGAGCGGTGGATCGACTTCGACTTCTTCGGCCACCAGCTGAGCCTGCATGTCAGCGAGGCGGAGGAGCGGCTGGCGACGAACCCGGTGGACGGCAAGGACGTGCCCGTCCGCCATTTCGGCGCGGTTCTGGAATGGTCGCAGTGGCACGCCCTGCGCGACAGGCTCGTCGCGGCCGGGACGGACTTCGTGATCGAGCCCTATATCCGCTTTCAAGGCGAGGTCGGCGAACAGGCCACGATGTTCTTCTACGACCCGTCCGGCAATGCGCTGGAGTTCAAGTCCTTCAAGGACCCGTCACAGGTGTTCGCGACCTAGAAGTTCTTGCCGAGCCAGAGGCGGAGCTGCGTGTCGCGCGAGCCGTCGCTCAAGCCAAACAACGCGCCCGTGCGCACATAGACGCCGTCGCCACCGATCGGGAATACCGCGAACGGTCCGGCCGCGGTAGAGCCGCTATTGCTCAAGGGCCGAAAGTTGCTCGGGGTGCCGAGGCTGGAATAGAGCTGCAGGCCCAGCGTCTGGCCGCTATCGATGCGTTTGGTGAGTTGGCCGCGCGCGGACAGGCCGAGATCGTCGAACACGCTCTCATTCTCGCGCACGGATGTCAGCAGGATGGCCCGCGCCTGCCAGCCGTCGTCGAAGCTCCACTGGTTGGTCCAGTTCACACCGACCTGCTCCGGCCCGTTATCCTTGATGCGGCCGTCGAAGCGCAGTCCGGTCTGCCATTTGCGGTCATCCGGCGTGATCTGCCAGGTCAGCTCGGCCTGCACGAAGTCGAAGTCGAAAATCGTGTCGGTTTCCAAGTCGAAACCGTCGGTGTTTTCCTCGATCTCGAAAATGGTCCGCGTGGCCACCACGCCGCGCAGCTGGAACTTGTCCGACAGCGACGCCTGGTAGTGCAGCCGCTGCGCGACCTGTGTCTTGCCCAGCGGTCCATCGGGATCGACGGCGATGCGGTATTCGAGCTGGCTCGCGCCCTCGTTCACGGTCGGCGGGAACACGCCCCCGGTAAATTGCGCGTGGGCGGGCGCGGCCAAGGCAAGCAGCGCGACAGCGATTAGACATGTGCGGATCAAAACAGGAGCTCCTCGGGAAGCGGGATGAATTCTGTGGCGTCGCCGGGCACGGTCGGGAACTCGCCGGCCTTCCACTGTCGCGCCGCCTCGCGGATGCGTTCCGGCCGCGAACTGACGAAGTTCCAGCGGATGTGGCGCTTTCCCAGCGGCGAGCCACCGACAACGGCGAAGCGGGCATCGCTCTTGGCGGTGACGATATGCTCTCCGTCACCCAGCACGCTCATGATGAAGCGCGCGGACGGCTCGCCATCGACCGTCACGTCTCCGTCCACGCAGTAGAGCCCCTGCTCCGCTTGTGCCGGCAGGGTGACGGAGCGGCCAGCGGGCAGCGCAATCTCGTAATAGACGATGTCTGAAAACGTCCGCACCGGAGAGCGCAGCCCGAACGCCTCGCCCATCATCAGCCGCACCGTTGCGCCGCCGTCCATGACGGTCTCCGGTATTACCGCCGCCGGGTAATGGTGGAAGCTTGCATCGCGCTCCTCCTCGTGGTCCGGAAGCGCGTGCCAGAGCTGCAGGCCGTGCATGCGGTAGCTGCCCTCGAAGTCCTCGGGATAGGTGCGTTCGCTGTGCACCATGCCGGAGCCGCAAACCATCAGGTTCACCGCGCCCGGCTCTATGCCCTGATCGGACCCCACGCTGTCGCGGTGGTGGATGCGGCCCTCGAACAGATAGGTCACCGTCGCGATTCCGATATGCGGATGCGGCCTGACATTCATGCCCTTGCCCGGCCCGAGCTCGGCTGGGCCGAAATGGTCGAAGAACACCCACGGCCCTATGTTGCGCATCTTCGCCTGCGGCACGGCCCGACGCACCTCGAACGCGCCGAGATCGTGGGTCTTGGGCTCAAGCCGGAGCTTGATTGCAGCTGACTCGCTCTTATGCATGGACGGACGAATAGGAGGCCACCCGCCAATGCTCAAGCTCTACGATTGCTCCACCGCCCCCAGCCCTCGCCGCGCGCGCATGTTCCTCGCGGAGAAGGGGCTGGAGTGGGAGACCGTCGAGATCGACCTGCGCACGGGCGAGCATCTGGGCGAGGCCTACCGCAAGGTCCATCCCGGCGGCATGGTCCCGGCGCTGGAGCATGACGGCCACGTCATAACCGAGAACCTCGCCATAGCCGCCTATGTCGAGGCGCTGCACCCCGAGCCTGCCCTGCTCGGCTCCACCGCACTGGAGAAGGCGCGCGTGGCGGAATGGAATGCGCGCTGCGAGATGGGTGGGCTGATGGCGATTGCCGAAGCGCTGCGTAACTCGAGCCCGCACATGAAGGACCGCGCCCTGCCCGGCCCGCGCCCCGTCCCGCAGATCCCGGAACTCGCCGAGCGCGGCCGGATGCGACTGGCGTGGTGGTTCAAGGCGATGGAGCGCCGCCTGGCGGACAATGACTACATGGCCGGGGATTTCTACAGTCTTGCCGACATCACGGCGACCGTGACGTTTGATTTCTCCAAATGGATCAAGGAGCAGCCCGGTGACGACCACCCACACTGCCAAGCCTATATGGCGCGCATGCGCGAACGAACGTCATACAGCCTTTGAGGTTGAACCTTGACCGGTCTCGGCTAGTTATCTCTGCATGAACGCGCACACTCCCATTCAGATTGCAGCAGCCGAACCGCTGGAGCTGCCGCGCATTCCGCGCCGCTGGGGCAAGGCGATGCACCACTTCCGCAAGCTCATCGCGGACAAGGAGGACACGTCGCAGGTCTTCCACATCACCAACAATCTCAACGGCACGGACCTCTGGAAGTCCTATAACGAGTTCATCGCAACGCCGGAGGGCCAGGCCCGCTTCGCCCAGCACCGTAGCCTTCCCGCCATTCTCGACGATCGCGAACTGCTGGGCGCGATGCCGGACGGCTCGCTGGCCGCCGCCTATATCGACTTCATGGACAGCCAGGGCCTGACCGCGCAGGGCTTGGTCGACGAGTTCGACACCTTCGCCAGGGATGTGGACACGATCGACTCGCGCCCGCCGGAATTCCGCTGGTACAACAACCGCCTGCGCGACACGCATGACATGCTGCACGTGCTGACCGGCTATAGCCGCGACGCGCTCGGCGAGACCTGCGTGCTGGCCTATAGCTACCAGCAGCACCGCGGCCTCGGCATCCAGTTCATCGCCTATATGGGCGCGCTGGAGGTCCGCCGCTGGGC
>JAHDEU010000091.1:0-3585 GCA_020628635.1 Hellea sp.
GACGAGATGCCACGGCGGCAGGTCCGCGCCCGGAGTGTCCTCGATGACCCATTGGGTGAAGACTTCGCGCTGGATCGGCCAGCGGTCGTCGCGCCCCGTCGCGGCCCGGACGCGCGCGCGCAGGGGCGCGTCCGTCGCGGGCGTGATGCTGTCCACCATGGTGGAGGGGAAAGTGCAGCGGGCCTTGATCCAATCGGCCAGCGCCGCGTCGCGCAGGGCGGCGAAGTCGAGAACGGCACCGCGCAGCTTGGCGCCATTGTCCGGGAGGTTGTCGCAGGACAGGATGTCCAGTCCGCCCGCGCCCGCCGCCTTGCGCGCGCCAAGCCCCGCGACGATCAGGCCGACCGCGGAGCGTGGGCTTTCGGGATTGGCGAGATCGTGGATGATGTCGGGATGGTCCGCATCCAAGCTGCCGTCGGGTCCGAGCGTGTAGCCCTTCTCCGTCACCGTCAGCGTCACCGTGCGGATGGCAGGATCGGCAAGGCGCGCGACGGCGGCCGCCGGGTCTTCGGGCGCGGCCAGGCTCTCGCGGATCGCGCCTATGTCCCGGTAGGAGACTTCCCGGTCGAGCAGGGCGAGCGTGTAGGTGTGGCCTTGCGCGGCCAGCGCGTCGCGCAGCCCCGCACTGCGCAGGCTGATGGCGCAGATGCCGTAATCACCGCCGGTCTTCGCGATCAGATCGTCCGTGTAGACCGCCTGATGCGCGCGGTGGAACGCGCCCGGACCCAGATGGACGATGGAGACACCGATGCTGTCCGGGTCGTAGCGGAGCGGGGTGTGGCGCATGCCCTAGCCGACCTCGACAATGGCCTTGATGAGCACGTCCTGCTGGTCGAGCCAGGCGGGGATGGCCGTGGGGGCCTCGGCCAGGCTGCAGCGATGCGTGTTGATGGCGTCCGTCGGGATATGGCCCGCCTTGATCGAGCTGATGACATGTTCGAAATCCTCGCGCGTGGCATTGCGCGAGCCGACCAGCGTCATCTCGCGCGAGTGGAAGAGCGGGTCGGAGAAGGTGATGTCGTCCTTGACCACGCTGACATAGATCAGCGTGCCGCCGTGGCAGACATAGGCCATGCTCGCCTCCATGGCGCGTCGATTGCCGGTCGCATCGATCACGGCGTGGAAGAGGTCTCCGTCGGTCGCGGCTTCGATCTCGGCCAGCGTATTCTCGCCCACGACAAACCCGTCCGCGCCTTCGACGATGCCCTGCGCCGTGCGGATGCGCGCCTCGCTGATGTCGAGGAAACTCACGCGCGCGCCTGCAATGCGCGCGAACAGCCCCGCACCCAGCCCGATCGGCCCGGCCCCGACGACCAGCACACTATCTCCCTTGCCGATCCGCCCGCGCCGCACGCCATGCGCGCCGATGGACAGGAACTCGACCATGGCGGCCTGCTGCAGGGTGAGGCCGTCCGCCGGGTAGAGTGCGTCCTCCGGCACGTTGACGAATTCGCACATGCCGCCATCCGCATGCACGCCGAGCACGGAAATGTCGGTGCAGCAATTCGGCTTGCCCCGGCGGCAGGCGACGCAGCTGCCGCAGGCCAGATAGGGGTTGAAGATGACGGGCGTGCCGACCGACAGGCTCGAGCCTTCCGGTGCCCAGGCCACCTCGCCCGACAATTCGTGACCCATGACGCGCGGATATTCGAGGAAGGGATGCAGGCCCTTGTAGATATGGAAGTCCGTCCCGCACACGCCGATGCAGCGCACGCGGACCTGCACGAGACCGTCGTCGCGCGCGGGCGCGGGCCGGGTCTGCACTTCGAGCTGCCCCGGCTCCACGCAGACGACGGCCTGCATGTCTGTCGTCTCGTTCAGCATCACAGCGTGACTCCCGTTTTCCAGATGGCGATTTCGCGCTGGTCGTTGATCTCGTTGCGCGCCTTGGCGTCGCCCGACGCAATGGACAGAATGCGCGCCATGAAATCGTCAGTCACGGCGTCGCGGTCGGTCGCGGATGTCAGCACGCCCGCGTCGAAATCGATCCAGTTCGCCTTGCGCGCGGCGAGCTCGGAATTGGACGCGACTTTGAGCGTTGGCACCGGAAAGCCCAGCGGTGTGCCGCGGCCCGTGGTGAACAGCACCACCGTCGCCCCGCTGGCGACCAGATTGGTCGCCGACACGGCGTCATTGCCCGGCCCACGCAGCAGGCTGAGCCCCGGCACGCGCACGGGGCACGCATAGTCGAGCACATCGGTGACGACCGCCTGCCCGCCCTTCTGCACCGCGCCGAGCGACTTCTCCTCCAGCGTGGTGATGCCGCCGGCCTTGTTGCCGGGCGACGGGTTCTCATAGACGTTCTCGCCGTGGTCGACGTAATACTGCTTGAACCCGTTCACCAGCGCGACCGTGCGGTCGAAGACATCGCGCGAGGCCGCGCGGTGGAGCAGCGCCTGTTCTGCCCCGAAGATTTCCGGTATCTCCGTCAGCACGACCGCGCCGCCCGCATCACAGACCCGGTCAGACACGCGCCCCAGCAGCGCATTGGCCGTCAGACCCGACAGCCCGTCCGAGCCGCCGCATTTCAGCCCCACCACCAGCTTGGACAGCGGCTGTTCGGAGCGCGCGTCGCCCGCCGCGATTTGCGTCAGCGCATCGAGATGGGCGAGCCCCTCCTCGAACTCGTCCGCGCTGTCCTGGGCGTTGAAAAAGCGCACGCGCGCGCGCCGGTCCTCCGGCACGTCGGCCAGCATCGCCGCGCCCTGATTGTTCTCGCAACCCAGACCCACGACCAGCACGCCGCCCGCATTGGGGTGGTTCACCAGCGCGGCCAGCAGGCGGCGCGTCGTTTCCAGATCGCCGCCGGTCTGCGAACAGCCGAAGGGATGGGTGAAGGCGTGCACGCCGTCGCAGCGCTCGCCGAATTGCATGTCCGCACGCATCGCCAGCCGCTGCGCCGTCATCGCCACGCAGCCGACTGTGCAAAGCACCCAGACCTCGTTGCGTGTCCCGACCCGGCCGTCCGGGCGAAGATAGCCGGAGAAGCTCTGCCGGCTCGGCATGGGCCGCGCGCGTTCTGCCATGGGTGTGAAGATATAGTCCTCGGACTCGCGCAAGCGCGTGCGCAGATTATGGGTGTGAACGTGCTGGCCCGGCGCGATGTCCTGCGTGGCCGCGCCGATGGCTTCGCCGAATTTCAACACGCGCGCGCCGTCTGCGATGGGACGGAGCGCAAATTTGTGGCCATGCGGGATGGGTTCAGAAAGCAGCACGCCCTCAACCGTCTCCCCGGCAGCCAGATCGCGCAGGGCGACGGCCACGGTGTCATCGGGGTGGATGCATAGGGCCGGGCGGATCAGGGACTTGGACGCGCGCTCGGTGATGGTCTCTGCCAGCATTCTTCCCCTCCCCTCATCCATATTGCCGTTTTACATTTGAACTCGCCGCATCATATGGGAATAGCGGGGGAGCGCAAGAGAGGGAGGCGACAATGGCAGCAGCGATCACACGGCTCGGCTTCGGCGCCAGCGGTCTGGGCAATCTCTACAAGGAGATTCCGGATGCGCAGGCGCGCGACACCGTCGATGCGGCGTGGGAGGCGGGCATCCGCCACTTCGACACGGCCCCGTTCTACGGCGCGGG
>JAHDEU010000091.1:3685-7669 GCA_020628635.1 Hellea sp.
GATCACGACGCGCGGCTGCGCGAAGCACAGGGCGGACTGCGCGCGATGCAGTCCCTGCTGGACCAGGGCGTCATTCGCGACTTCGGTCTGGGCGTGAACGAGGTGGCGATCTGCCAAGAGGTCATGGCCGAGCACAACCCGACGCGCATCCTGCTGGCTGGGCGTTATTCCCTGCTGAACCACGGCGCGCTCGACTTTCTAAAGGATTGCCGCGCCCGGGGCGTCAAGATCACGGCGGCCGGCGTGTTCAATTCCGGCATTCTGGCGACCGGCACGCGGCGCGGCAGCGCTGTCCATTACGACTACGCCCCCGCCCCGCCCGACATCATCGACCGCGTCGCGCGGATCGAGGCGGTCTGCGACGAATACAGTGTCAGCCTGCCCGCCGCCGCATGCGCCTTCGTGCTCGCCCATCCGGCAGTCGACAACATCCTGCTCGGCATGAGCCACCCGGCGCGGGTCACGTCCAACGCCGCCATGCTGTCCGAGCCGATCCCCCACACGTTCTGGCGCGTGCTCATCGCGGAGGGTTTGCTACCGGACACGGCACCGCTGCCGTGATCATCGACGCGCACCACCATCTCTGGCGCTATGACCCTGCCCAGTATGACTGGATCGGCCCTGAGATGAGCGCCATCGCGCGCGACTTCGGACCCGGCGACCTGGTCGCGACGATGATTGCCAACGGCGTGGACTACAGCGTTGCCGTGCAGGCGCGCCAGAGCGAGGCGGAGACGCGGTGGCTGATGGAGCTGGCGCGCACGGAGGCGCGCATTGCGGGCGTGGTCGGCTGGGTCGATCTGGAAGCGGACGATCTGGACGCGCGGCTCAACGCCTATGCGGGCGAGCCCAAGCTCACCGGCTTTCGCCATGTTTTGCAAGGCGAGCCGGATGACGCGCATGTGCTGCGCCCTGACTTCATGCGCGGGCTGGAGACGCTGGCGCGGCGCGGCTATCGCTATGACGTGCTGGTGTTCGAACGGCAACTGCCGGGTGTGGTCCGCATGATGGAGCGGCTGCCGGAGCTGCCCTGCGTCATCGACCACATCGCCAAGCCCGACATGAGCCCGACACCGAGCGCACACTGGACGGATCATATGCGCGCGATTGCGGCAAACAGCGCGGCCTGTTGCAAGCTGTCCGGGATGGTCACGGAAGCCGACTGGTCGGATTGGAGCTACGACACCTTCGCGCCCTATCTGGACGTGCTGTTCCACGCCTTCGGGCCGGAGCGGTTGATGTTCGGCTCCGACTGGCCGGTGTGTTTGGTGGCGGGATCCTATGCGCGGGTGAAGTCCGTCGTCGCGCAGTTCATCGACACGCATTGCCCTGATGACGCCGCCGCGATCTGGGGCGGAACGGCGCAGCGGTTCTACGGGCTGGACGTCTCGCCCAGCTTGTAGATGCGCTGCATGGGCGCCCATTTCGGCTCGCCCTCCCGGCCGGGCAGGGATTGCTGGAAGCGGTCCATCAGCGCTTCCCATTCCGCGACCTTGGGGTTCGCGGCATCCGCCTTTGCCTTGGCGTCGGCGTCGAAATCCGGGCCGACGTCTATTACCATGAAGAGGCGGTTGTCCACGCGGTAGATTTCCATGTCGCGTATGCCGGCGTCGCGGATCGAGGCGGTGATCTCCGGCCACGCGGCTCCGGGCGCGTGATAGGCCTCATAGGCGCGGATCGCCTCGGCGTCGTCAACCAGGTCGAGCGCGAAGCAGAGGCGGCTCATGCTGGCAGAGCGGAGCGGCGACGCAGACCGTAGACGACCAGCGCGGCGAAACACACGGCCGGCACGATATAGCTGAACGCAGCACCCGACGCGTCCGAGATCGCACCCTGCACCATCGGCACGACCGCGCCGCCCACGATCGCCATGACCAGCCCGGCCGCACCGATCTTCGTGTCCGTGCCGAGCCCTTCCACGCCCCAGCTGAAGATGGTCGGGAACATCAGCGACATGCAGGCGGATGTCGCGACAAGCGCATAGACCCCAACGCTCCCGCCGACGAAGATCGCCACCAGCGTCAGCGCGAGCGCGACCGCCGCCAGCACGGTGAACAGCCGCTGCGGCGACATGCGGCCCATCAGCCAGGTGCAGACGAAGCGCGACACGAGGAACAGGATCAGGCTGTAGCGCAAGTACACGGCCGCCGAGGCTTCGTCACCGCCGACCTCCGCCATGACGTAGCGGATGGTGAAGGACCAGACGCAGACCTGGGCTGCGACATAGGCGAATTGCGCGAAAACGGACGCGACATAGCCGCGATTGGACAGCAGCCGCCCGAGCACGCCCGGTTCCGGCAGCGCGTCCGTGTCCCGCGCGCGCGGCATCTTGGTGAGCGCGATCAGCGCGGCGATCAGCACCAGCACCACGGCAACGCCGACATAGGGACCCATGACGGCAGCGAGTTCTCCGGTCTGGATTTCGGTGAGCTCGCTCGCGCTCATGGCGGCGCGCTCCGCCTCCCCGGCGGCGTTGAGCTTGGACAGAATGAAGATTTCCGACAGCACGATGCCGGTCACGGAACCGATGGGGTTGAAGGACTGGGCGAGGTTCAGTCGGCGCGTTGCCGTTTCCGCCGGGCCGAGCTCCAAGATGTATGGGTTGGCGGCTGTCTCGAGGAAGGTCACCCCGCCCGCGAGAATGAACAGCGCGACGAGAAACGGACCGAAGGCGAGACTGCTCGCGGCCGGAAGAAAGAGAAACGCGCCGATGATGTAGAGCAGCAGGCCGAGCAGAATGCCCGTCTTGTAGGTGAAGCGCCGGATGAAGAAGGCCGCCGGCAGCGCAAAGACGAAATAGGCGCCGAAATAGGCGTTCTGGATCAGCGCCGTGCGCAGGTCCGTCAGGCTGAGGATTTTCTTGAACGCCGCCAGCAGCGTGTCGGTCATGTTGCTCGCCAGGCCCCAGGCGAAGAACAGGCTGGTGATGAGCGCAAAGGGCCAGATGAGATGGCTGGGAATGAGGCGCTCGCGCGCGGGCGCAGCTCCGGTGGTCCGGTCGGTCATGGCAGGTCCCCAACTCTATGGCCGCGCGGGTTGGCTCCCACATCGGCGCGTCACGTATTGCCCGTGAAACGCGCGGTGTAAATATGAAAAGAGCCTAGGGAGCCGCGACCGAGCCGGATGTGAGCGCGCCCGACAAGGTCCGCGCCACCCCGCGCAGGTCGGCCAGCACCTTGTCGCGGCTGCGCACGGGTTTGCGCCGCGCGATGAAGGGCATGGTCAGCGCGGCGACGCAGGTCTCGCCGTTCATCACGGGCGCGGACAGATCGGTCACGGCGGCGACCTGCGCGCTCTCGCCCTGCCAAAAGCCGCGCTCGCCCGCGACTTTCGCCTCGCGCCGGAACTGCGCGAGTGCGTTGCGCGGGGACTCGGTTCCAATGGCGGCGTCGATGCGCGCGCGGTCGGCGTCCGATGCGTGGGCGTAGATGACCCGGCCCGAGGCGGTCTCCGCGAACGGCCGCTTGTAGCCCACGCGCACGGAATAGCTGATCGCACCCGGCGTTTCGGCCCGCGCGATGACGACCAGTTCCGAACCCGAACGCACGGCGAGATGGCAGGACTGGCGCGACAGTTCTGACAGCTCCCGCATCAGCGGCAGCGCGTATTCGAGCAGGTCGGCGACCGGCTTGCGCTCGGTCCCCAGCGCCAGCAGCTTGTTGGTCACGACATAGCCGTCCGAGCCGTCGGGCTTCTCCACATAGCCGCGGCCTTCCAGCACGTGCAGCATGCGGTAGAGCTCGGCCTTGGAGCGCAGCAACCGGTCCGCGATCTCCGAGCTGGTCAGCGGCGTGTGCAGTCCCGACAGAAGCTCTAGAATGTCGAGCCCCTTCTCCAGCGCGGGCGCGCGGTAGCGTGTGTCGGTCTCGGCCATGTGCGTCTTGTCCCTCAACCTATTCGAATGCGCCGTCGATCCTGAACGCATAGGCCCCGGCAAAGGGCAGCGTGTCAACGCGCAACTCCGGCACGTCGATCACGACATCG
>JAHDEU010000092.1 GCA_020628635.1 Hellea sp.
CGCGCCGCTCGGCCACCTCCCCTAGGAGGGGAGGAGTTTTAGAGGGCGTACGAGGCCTGCTACCGCGGCAGCGTCTCCAACGCCGCCACCAGCGCCTTGTAATCCGCCGGCGGCTCCGCCTCGAACGCCATCTCTTCTTCCGTCACCGGATGCACGAACCCCAGCGTCCGCGCGTGCAGGGCCTGCCGCTTGAACGCCGCGACCGCGTCGCGCACCGTCGCCTCCACCTCGCTATTGTCGCTGAGGAACTGGCGGTGGTTGCCGTAGAGAGGGTCGCCCAGCAGGGGGCAGTTGATGTGGGCCATGTGAACGCGGATCTGGTGGGTGCGGCCGGTCTCGAGGCGGCATTCCAGCTCGGCGACGACGGGCGAGCCAACGCTGGCATTCTTGCGCTGACCGAAGCCGCGGATCGTCTCGTAGTGGGTGATGGCGTGGCGACCGTGAATGTCGGCGTCCATGTCGCCTAGCGTGCCACGCACCACGGCCTGCTTCTTGCGATCCGCCGTGGAGCGGGCGAGGCGGCTTTCTATCGTTCCCGTGCGCGGGTTGGGGCGGCCCCGCGTCAGGCAGACATAGGCGCGCTCCATGGAGTGGTCCGCGAACTGCGCAGCCAAGCCCCGATGCGCCGCGTCGGTCTTGGCGACGACCATGACGCCGGACGTGTCCTTGTCGATGCGGTGCACGATGCCGGGCCGCATCACGCCGCCAATGCCCGACAGGCTGTCCGCGCAGTGGTGCAGCAGCGCATTGACCAACGTGCCGGAGCGCGATCCCTGAGCCGGGTGGACCGTCATGCCCGACGGCTTGTCGATCACGATCAGGTATTCGTCTTCGAACAGCACGGATAGCGGGATGTCCTCGGGCAGGGGCGTGTCGTCCACGGGCGGCGGGACGTGGACGGCATATTCGACGCCCTCGCGCACCTTGCCCGTGACCTTGCGGATGATGTCGCCATCGGCGCGCACGCTGCCGCCCTCGACGAGTGTCTTGATCCGAGCGCGCGACAGCTCGGTCCAGGCGGACAGCCAGCGGTCCACCCGCTCGCCCGCATCACCCGCTTCAGCCGTGCGCGTTTCCCATCGTCCTCCGTCGCTCACGACTTCAGCGCAGACTGGCACAGCAGAAACGCGCGGCCCGAGGCCGTGCCGAGCTGCGCGCGGAGCTCGCTCTCGTCCTGCCCGGCCAGCGAGCCGGAAAAGCTGCGGCTGAAGCTCTCGGCGCGCAGCTTGAATTCCAGATCGGCGGCGAGCACGCCGCGCAGATGGCTGACGGGATCGCGCAGGCGCGCGGTGACGACATCGGATTGCGCGCGCTCTCCGCCCTGCAGTCGCGCGCGGCTGGCCTCCATGATCGTGCCTTCGTCCACGACAGCCGACGGCGCGAGCTGCACTTCGCAGAGCCGGGCGACGACATCGGAGCCGTCGGGCAGCTGCGGGGCGGGCGGCACGACGGGAACGTCGGACAAGGGCACGCCGGCGGGCGGGCGCACGACGCTGTCGACCGACGCCGAATCGGTATCCGCGTCGATGCCGCCCAGCATGTCACGCCAGCGCCAGCCGGGCTTGGCCTCCGCCTTGGCCTTGCCGAAACCCTTTTTGCGGCGTCCCAGGTCCTCGGCCGGGCGGCGGACCACGTCGCGCGCGGGCGGCGGCACCGGGTCGGGCTCCGGAATGACGAGGCTGTCGGTCAGGTTCAGAGGCTCGGTTTCGGGTGCTGCGTCGGGCTCCGTGGGGAGCGGAATGGGCTCGTCGTTCAGAGGCAGGCGCGCAGGCTCGCGCTGATAGACAGGGGGCGTGGGCTCAACAGGTGGGAAGTCGGTCTCAAGCGGCTGCAGGTGGATGCGGCGGCTTTCGCGCGCATCGCGTTCGCGCTGCGCCTGCTCGGCCTCGAAATCGAGCGTCGCCTCGGCCGTCGTGTCGATGCGCGATTGCAGGGCACGCAGCTCCGCTTCCATCAGCGACAGGTCGCGCCGTGCCGTGGCGACGCTGTCGGTGATGCGGTCCGAGAGTCCAGCCGTGAACTCGCGCGAGCGCGTATCGGCATTGTCGAGCGTGGCGTCGATGGCGTTCAGCCGTTCGTCCAGCGTGGCCTGGATGGACTGCGCGTGATCGACCAGCGCGGTCAGTCGTTTCTCCGTGATCTCCAGCTGCGCATCGACGGCGCCGAGCTGCTCAGTTTGGGAGAACAGCGCTGACTCCGTCGTGTCGCGCTCGCCCGACAGGCGCGCGGCGAGGTTGGTCAGGTGCTCGGCCCGGCGCTCATAGACCGCGTCGAGCTCGGCGGCGCTGCGCGTGATGCGGTCCGCCATGCCCGCCAGCCGCGCTTCGGCATCGCGCAAGGTGGTCTCGGCAGCCGCGCTGGTGGTGGACACGGTCTGGGCCGTGTCGGACAGCGCGGACGCCGCCGTGCCGAGCGACGCATTGGCGCGGCCGATATCGGCTTCGGCGGACCGCGTCGTGTCGTCCAGCTTGCCGCGTTGCGCGTCCACGGCCGCGCTCATCGCGTCCATCTGGGACTCGAACGTCGTGGCGAGGCTCTCGAAGGCCTGCCGGTGCAGCGACAGCGCGCGGCTGACGGTCTCGGACCGCTCCGCCATGACCTTGGTCGTGCCGTCCATGGCCTCGCCCTGCTCGGACAGCAGCGCGGTGAAGCCGTCCACCTGCGCGCGGCTTCGCTCCAGATGGGCTTCGACGCCGGTCAGCTCCGCGCGGATGGCTTGGGCCAGCGTGGTGATTTCCTCAGGCACGGTCGTATGCGCGTGGGTGAGGCGGTCGGCGGCAGCTCGGGTTCTGGCGGCTTCCTCGCGGACGCCGGCCAGTTCGCGCAGGGCGAAGACCAATAGGGCAAAGGCAATGAGCGGCAGCAGCACGGCCAGCACAATGGCGGCAAAGCCCATTGGCGCGATGTTCTGCGCGCCGACATCGCCGATATAGAGCCAGGCGAGCGTTGCCAGCGCCGCCGTGCCCAGCAATCCGATGACCACGGCAATGGGCAGCAAGCGGCTGGGCGGCGCATCTGGTGCAGCCGTCGGGCGGAAGACGGTCGGCTGAGCGACAGGTTGGGCGCGGGTGTCCGCGGTCGGGCGCACGGGCGCATCATCCGGCAATTCGATCCGCGTGATCAGCGGCTCGCGCGCGGGCTTTCCGCCCTCCGCGTCGAGGCGGCGGATGACGATCTCCGGCTCCGGCGTGCCGGGCACGTCGTCCACGGGATCGGTGTCGATGGAGAAGATTTTCTTCGTGATGTCGGACACGCCTAGTCCCCTTGCCTTGTGGGTCTCCCGTCCCGGTTGTCTTGCGCTATCACAGAGTTTGCGGGTGCGAAAGCGAACGGCGGCGCGTCACCCACAGCAGTCCGAGAATGGCAGACAACACGAGAATGGTGGCGACGCTGTCCGTCGTCGGCTCCGCGCGGACCTGCCAGAGGGACGGCGTGGGCAGAACGGAACCCTCATAGTTCACGAACACGCCCGCAAAGGTGTTGTTGGCCGCGTGGACGCCGATGGCGCTTTCCAACCCGTCATCGATCAGCACCATCAGGCAGGCCGCGAAGCCGAAGAAGAAATAGCCGCTCATCACCACGGCCAGATTGCCCGCTTCCGCGCCCGCCGTGGCCTCCGGATTGGCGAGGTGCAGCGCGGTGAACAGGCCCGAAGTGATGACGAAGGCGACCCACTTATTGCCCAACCCCTCGACCAGCCCCTTGTTCATATAGCCGCGCACGACGATCTCCTCCGTGGCCGACTGGATCGGCAGAAGGGTCAGCGAGATCAGAGCGAATATGAAGAAGCGCGAGGCGTCGAACTGCCATGCGGGTGCGTTGCCCGTCACCGCGCCGCCGACAAAGGAGAAAGCGAACAGAACGGCCCAGGTGATAAGCCCCGCCTGCAGCGCACGGCCCCAGCGAAAGCGCGCAAACGATGTGTGCAGAGCGGTCAGCGACTTTCGGTGTGCGACCTTCCAGCCGAAATAGAGTCCGACCAGCGCTGCCGGAAACGTCAGCAGGAACAACGCATAGGCGAGGGGTGACACACCCATGACACTCAGCATGTCGTCAGCGCCCGCCTCCATCAGCGCGCCCTGGTTGCCCATCATCAGGAACAGGCCGGCGATCGCAACAATGGCGCCGATTGCGCCCGTGATCTTTGAGGCCCGGCCGCGCTCACCGAGATAGTGGACCAGGCCCGCTACCGCGGCGACGGGCCCGCCGAGCCCCATCAGCAGAAAACCCAGACCTATGAGCATCATCGGCACCGGGTTTTCCAGCATGGCGGCCTGCATGGCCTCGTTCGCAGCGGCGGAGGCTTCCGGATCGTATTCGGCGAACATGGCGCCGATCGGCGCGGTGAAGACGAACTGCCCGATCATCCACGTCGCCAGCATGAAGAAGAAGACCAGCAACCAGTCCATCCAGTCCACGTCGCCGTTGCTGCCGCGGTCATAGTAGGAACGACGCGCCACCGGCTCATCTGAAAATACGTCTTGATAATCGGCCATGTCCGGTGTCCTGTCTGAGCCCGCGCCGTGGTGCTGTGCCGTGCGCGAAACGGAATCGCAACAAGGCAGGCCGTGACGGACCACCCACCCATCGATTACGACCATCTGAACCGCTATGTCGGCGGCGATGTCGGGCTGACGCGCGAAGTCTTCGGCCTGTTCGCGCACCAGGTCGATATGTGGGGCAGGGGGCTGACGGCGGATGCCGATGACGAGGTCTGGGCGTCCGTGACCCACTCCATCAAGGGTTCGGCACTGGCCGTCGGCGCAACCCATCTGGCGGAGCTGTGCGAGCGTGCGGAAGCGCTGGTCGGCGAAGGTCGGCGATTGGGCGCGCGGCAGGTCGCGGTGCAGAATATCGAGCACACCATCTCGCTCGTGCAGGCCGAGATCGCGCGCTGGGAGCATCGGCAGAGCCTGGCGGATCTGCGCAACTCCTGAATCGAAAACGCCGCCACCCATGTGGGCGACGGCGTTCAGGAGTGTACTGCGCGTGAACTCGAAATACCGGACCGGCTTAGAGGCCGTGGATTGATGCCGGATTGCCGGACGCGGTTAACAAGGCGTTCCGCCCCATTCCTGCCGCCCCAATCTTGCCGCGAAGAAACCGCGTCCGCGCCGGACGCACCGCCGCATTTTCGTCGTGCCGGACCGCGATGGGGCTATAGACACATCGAATCATAATGGAGAACGCACGTGACACGACTGCCGGGCTGGCTGTGGGGCCTTATCATCGTCGCCGTTTTCACGCTGGCTGGCTGGGCCGGTTACAGGCTGGCCGCGCCGTCCCCGACCGATGTGGATGAGGGTTCGGTCTCCGTCACGCAGATCGTCGAGACAGACGTCGAGATGGACGACGATAGCGAGGTCGCTACGCCACCCGAGCCCGCGTCGCGCCGTCCTGCCGCCACCCCGGCACCACGCGACAACGACCTTCGCTATGTCGGCTGGGACGCGGACGACTCGGACCCCGAGAACCCGCGCGCCTGTCTGCGCCTGTCATCCGCGCCCGATGCAGACCGCGTGGTGGATGACAAGGCTTTCGTCCGCGTCAGCCCGGACACGCCGTTTTCACTCGCCGTGCAGGGCCGCGCGCTCTGCCTGCTGGGGCTCGATGCCGATAAGAGCTACGACATCGACCTGCTCGCCGGTTTCACGGCGGAGAACGGCCGCGAGCTGCCCGCGACCGTCACGGCGCGGGTGAGTTTCGACCCCAAGCCCGGCATGGTCGGCTTTGTCGGCGACGGCATCATCCTGCCGCGCGGCAATGACGCCATGCTCGGCATTCGGGCTATGAACGTCGATGGCGCGACACTGACCATCTACCGCGTCAACCACCGCGCCCTGTTCGACGAAACGCCTGATAGCGGCACGACCACGCTGCAGGGCGATTGGGGCTATTTCGGAGAGGCCTACCGCTCGCGCGTCGAGGTCCATTCCGAAGCGCTTGAGTTCTCCGGCCAAACCAACGAAATGGTCGAGACCGGCTACTCGCTGACCGAGATCGTGGAGAGCCACGGACCCGGCGCCTATCTGGTCCACCTGTCGGCAAGCGGTGACACGCGTGGCCGGGACGCCATGTCCTATCGCTGGCTCTATGTGACCGACCTCGCGCTCGCGAGCTACCGGAAGGACGAGGCGCTGCACGTCACCTTGCGCTCCATCGAAACGGCCAAGACGCAGACGGGCGCGAAGATCGTGCTGATCGCGCGCAACAACGATGTGTTGGCCGAAGCGCAGACGGACGCGCAGGGCCGCGCGGTCTTCCCAGGTGCCGCGTTGCGGGGCCGCGGCAATGACGCGCCCAAAATGCTGCTGGCCTATGCGGGCGATGACGACTTCGCCGCGCTGGACCTGTCGCGCAGCCCTCTCGACCTCACCGCCTTCGACGTGGCGGGGCGAGACGCCAACGGCACGCATGACGCCTTTCTCTATGCGGAGCGCGGCATCTACCGGCCGGGCGAGACGGTGAACCTGACGGCGCTGGTGCGCGACGCGTCCGGGCGTGCCGCCTTCGACCGCCCCGGCACGCTGCGCGTCATCAAGCCGGACGCGACCGTGTTCGAGGAGTTTCCCGTCGCGCCTGACGGCATGGCGGGTGCGCTCTACCGCGCTATCGACATTCCCGACAACGCCCCACGCGGACGCTGGACGATGGAACTGCGGCTGGACGGTCTGGACGATGCCATCGGTCGGCTGAGTGTGTCAGTCGAGGACTTCGCGCCGGAGCAGCTGCGGCTCAACGTGCGCGCGGACGACGCGCCGCTGCGTCCCGGCCAGTCGCGCGAGGTCGCGGTGGTCGCGGACTTCCTCTACGGCGCGCCTGGCCGCGGGTTGGAGGCGGAGGCCGAAGCGCGCGTGCAGGTCGATCCGAAGCCGTTTCCGGATTTCGCCAACTACAGCTTCGGCGATCCGACGACCGACTACCGCGAACAGCTGCTGCCTTTCGGCGCGGGCGTGACGGGCAATGACGGCCGCTTCGCCGCCGCGCTGGAGCTGGAAGGCGACGCCTTCCGGTCGAGCGCGCCCTTGCGGGCCTTCGTAACAGCCGGCGTGGCCGAGCCTGGCGGGCGCTATGTGCGCGACAGCGTGTTCATCCCCGTGCGCAGCGAAAACGTCTATGTCGGCTATGACCCGCAATTCGAGGGCGGCTATGCGCGGCGCAACGCGCCCGCCACGCTCGACATTGTTTCGCTCAACGCGGCGGGCGAGCGCGTTGCCGCCGATGGCACGTTGCGCGTCATCCGCGAGGAGTATGACTACCAGTGGTTCCGCGAGACCGGACGTTGGCGCTACCGTTCCGATGTGCGCGACATCGCCCTGTCGGAGCGCGCCATCTCCATCCCGGCCGACGAGCCGCTGCGCATCAGTGAACGGCTCGACTGGGGCCAGTACCGGCTCGAGGTCGAGGTGGACGGCGTTGTGTCGGGTTTCCGCTTCGGTTCCGGCTGGCGGCGCAGCGAGAGCGCGGACGCGCCGGACAAGATGGCACTGGGCGTCGGCTCTGACAGCTACACGCCCGGCGACACGATTGCCCTGACGCTGGACGCACCGTTCGCGGGCACGGCCGAGCTGGTGCTGGCCGACAACATGGTGCGCCGCGTCGTATCGCTGGAGCTGGAGGAGGGCACGCAGACCGTGCGCGTGAAAACCCCGCG
>JAHDEU010000093.1 GCA_020628635.1 Hellea sp.
CTCCAGTCCATGTTCGGATAGACGCCGGTGATGGCCCAGGTCTCCTGCATGTCCTGATCGAGATGGTCGAAGATCATGCGCTCCTCGCCGGACTCGAGGTCCTTGAGGAACAGCTTGGACTCGGCGCGCACCCGCTTGACATAGGCAAGGTGCTTGCCGTCTGGCGACGGTGTCGGACGCACCGCGCCCCCTGCCCCTCCGGCCGCGACCGACGTCTCGCCCGTGTTCATGTCATAGCGCTTGATCTGGAACAGCTCGGTGTTGGAATCCTGCGCGTATTCGAAAATCGGGCCGGGCGTGACGTTCATGGAGTAGTAGAGGCCGTCACCATCCGGCGTGAACATGGGCTCGCCCAGCTCCTTCTGGTGCGCCTTGGATGGCCGCTCGACCAGCTGCACGCCGCCCGTGCCCTTGCCGTTGGCGGCGTACATCCAGATCTCGCCCACGCCAGCGGACCGGGACGTGGTGTAGTGCTTGCGCGCCGCGATGAAGTCGCCGGACGGGTGCCAGGTCGGGTTGTTGAGCAGGCGGAAGCTCTCATCGGTCACCTGCACCGGGTCCGAGCCGTCCACCTTCATGGTCCAGATATTGTCGCCGCCCGCGCGGTCCGAGGTGAAGGCGATGCGCGAGCCGTCCGGCGAGAAGCGCGGTTGGAATTCCCACGCCATGCCCGACGCGATGGCTGTGGCTTTGCCGCCGCTCACCGGCATGGTGTAAATGTCGCCCAGCAGGTCGAAAGCGATGGTCTTGCCGTCTGGCGACACGTCGAGACTCATCCACGTGCCCTCGGACACGTCTATATTGATGGTCTTGGCTTCTCCGGGCGGATTGTTGACATCCCACTTTTCGGACTTTTCGTCCTCGGCAAAGGCGGCAGTGGTGATCGAAAGCGCGGCGGAAGCCAGCAGGAGTCGCTTGAGCATGATAGTCCCCGGATGTTTGTGCACCCCGCTAGCGGGAGCGCCGGGGCAAATCATTCCTCTTCGCCAGACAGGCGAAAGAATGTGTTACGGCGTCGTGTTGCTGGTCGCGGACTTGTCCTTGGCCTTCCTGTCCTTGCCCTTCAGGTCCTTTGGAACGGCCGCCTGCATGGTCTTCATCAGCTCGGCCAGATCGCCCTGCAGGAAGGCGGGCGCGTCGCTGTGCTGCTTGGCCGCTTCCCAGGCGGCCATTGCGAGCGCCTCGTCGCCCGGCTCGCGGCGCAGCGCATAGGCCGCGCCCTCGATATAGCCGAGTACGCCGAGGTCCTCGCCAAAGCCGCGCTTGCGCTCCACAAGGGCAAGCACGGAGCCGTAGTCCCGGGTCATCAGCTCGGCCTCGTACCAGCGGGTGAGATAGGGCCGGATGCGCTGGCGATATTCCGCCGCGTTGGTGCCGGTGGGGCGGGTCGGCAGCTTGGCCGTCGCCTTGCGCAAAGCGGCGATGCGCGCCGTACTGGTCGGGTGGGTGTCATAGCGCGCGGACTTGGTCTTGGCCGAGCGCTCGCGCGCTTTTTCGTTGGACGAGGCCGCCTGCTCCGCCTGCAGATTGGTCCAGAGCTGGATGGCGGCGTTGGGATCGTAGCCCGCATCGGCCGCGACTTCCAGCCCGACAATGTCGGCCTCGAGTTCCTGCGAGCGGGAGTAGGATTGCAGAGCGGACTTGCCCACCACTGCCGCGGCAAGATGGCCGAGGCCACCTACGGCCAGCCCGACCGTGTTGGCCAGACCTTCCGTGTTGGCCGAGCGGAGTTGGCGCTTCAGCCCGTGCTTTTCGTAATAGTGTCCGAACTCGTGACCGAGCACCTGCGCGAGCTCCGCCTCGTTGTCGACGCGCAGCAGCATGCCCGAATAGACCAGCATGGCACCGTTCGGCAGGATGCCTGCGTTAAACGCCGGCGCTTCGATGAGATAGACCCGCAGCTCGTCCGCGAAATCGCCGGACACGGATGCGGTCAGCTCCTCGACATAGCCGACGAGGGCCGGATCGGTGATGCGCGCGGACGAGCCCGCGATCTGGCGCTCTGTCTTGCGCGAGCCGCGCGCGACTTCGGCTTCGGGCGTGTATTCGTAGCTGCCGCCTTCCAGCACTTCGCCCGGCACGCGCTGGGATGTGTTGGCCGTCGCGCAGCCCGTGAGGGCGATGGCGGCGAAGATGGCGGTGGCTGTTCTGAACATGCGTCGGCTCCGGTCGTGCTCTATCCAAGGGCTAGTGCGGCGACCGGAGCCCGTCAAATGACGGAGGCGTTAGACGCGCTTCTAGAAACGCTTGGTGATTTCAGCACCATAGATGGACGGCTCGTTGAAGAAGCCGGTCAGGTTGTTGAAGTCCACGCCGCCTTCCAGCGCGGTCTCGCCGGTCAGGTTGCGGACATAGCCCGCGACTTCCCAGTCGCCGCCATTGTGGACGTAGCCCGCGCGCAGACCGATCTCGGTCAAGGGCTCGGACTGGAATTCCTCCGATTCATAGAGGAAGAAGTTCACCGAGCTGCGATGCGCGATATCGCCGAAGACGAAGAGCTCGCCGCTGCCGACCTCAAAGCCGTAGCGCGCCGTGGCATTGGCGATGAACTTCGGCGCTTGCGGCAGCGGATTGCCGTCGATGCGCGCATTTCCGGTCGCCGGGTTGATCGGGTCGAGCACGGTACAGGCCGCGCCGCAGGGTGCGACTTCGAGGTTCGGGTCGTCGATCTCGGTGTCGTTGATGGACATGCCCGCCGTGAACTGCAGGGCGTCGGTCGGGTTGTAATAGGCGTCGATTTCGAAGCCGAGGCCCTTGACCGAGTCGGCATTGAAAAGCTGGTTGAAATTGCCCGCACCGCCGACGGCCGTAACCTGCTGATTGTCGGTCTCATAGGCATAGGCGGATGCGTTGAGCACGCCGCGCCCCTGTGCGAAGCTGGTCTTTGCGCCGACTTCGAAGCTGTCGATGGTCTCCGTGTCCGCCACGGTCACGACGTCGCCGAAGACGATGCGGCCTTGTACGTTCGGTGTGCGGAAGCCACGAGCGTAGCGGCCATAGACCGACACGTCATCATTGATCGCGTAGTCCAGAGTGAAGTCGCCCGAGAGCACTTCGTCGGACAGGTCGGCCGTGACGGGCCCCAGCGTGCCGGAGCCGAACGGGCCGATCAGGCGGCGGGCGGTGAAGTCCTTGCTCTCGGCCGTGGCGCGCAGACCGAGCGTGGCCGTCAGTTGGTCGGTTGCGTCCCAGACGACGCTGGTGAAGAGCGAGTAGGACTCGGTGTCCTGGTTCTGGATGGCCTGTCCGTTGACCGGGATGGGCGGGGTGATGGTGTCGAAGGACAGCGACTCGATCTCGAGGTCTTCGAGGAAAATGAAGGCACCGACCGTGACGTTGACCGCATCCGATGCGTCGAAATTGTAGCGCAGTTCCTGCGTCAGCTGGCTGTGGTCATTGATGTTGTCCTGGCTTTCGGCCGGGAACGGGATGAAGCCGGGCTGGCTGTTGCCGAGAAAGGCCGCGCCGAAGCCGCCGTCCACATCGCCGCGCGCTTCGATGCGCACAGACTCGATGGCGGAGACCGACGTCACCGTGCCGTTGCCGAGGCCCCACTCGGCCTTCAGGCTCGCGCCGACATTGGATACGTCGAGCAGCTGCACCGCGTCGTTTGTCGCGGTGAAGCGATCGAACCCATCCACGATCCCGCCGCCGGGTGCGATGGCATTGGCCTGGAAGGTCCGCGACCCGCCGCGCAGCTGGCGGCCGTGGACATTGATCAGCACGTCGAGATCGCTGTTTGCGGGTTCAAACCGGAGCTGCGCGCGGCCTGCGAGTTCGTCAAAGCCCTCGAAGTCGTCCTCGGGCTGGTTCGGGATGGTGTTTTCGACATAGGGGCTGCGGGTCTGGTAAAGGCCGGAGACGCGCGCCGAGACTGTATCAGAGAGCGCGCCGCCCACGGCCGCTTCCACCGTGCCCGTGTCGAACCTGCCAAAGCTCGCCTTGCCATAGCCGTTGAAGCCGTCGTCCACCTCCGGCTTCACGCTCTCGAACTTGATGACACCGGCCGGCGTGTTGCGGCCGAACAGCGTGCCTTGAGGTCCACGCAGCACCTCGACGCGGTCCGTGTCGAAGATCGGGAATCCGCGAAGGATCGGGTTCTCCAGCACGACGTCGTCATAGACGAAGCTTACGGGTCCGTTGGCGTTCAAATCGAAGTCGGTATTGCCGAGACCGCGAATGTAGAAGCGCGGGAATGTCCGCCCAAACGAGCCCTCCGCATAGACGCTGGGCACGCGGGCCGACAGCGCGAGAATGTCTTCGGCCGCACCGCGAATGGCGTCGAGCTCCGCATTCTGGACGACATCGAGCGACAGGGCCACGTCCTGCAGCGACTGCTCGCGTTTCTGGGCCGTCACGACGATCTCGTCGAGCGGCGCGTTCTGCGCAAAGGCGGGCGTAAGCGCGGTGCTGGCGAAGAGGACAGAGAGGGCGCCAAGACGGCGGACACGGTGGGACAAGGGGGAACTCCGAGCAGATTGGTTGCGCCCCCTAAGGTGGCTCGATCGTCATTGGTCAAGCGCGCCGGACCGCTTACGCACTCACGTCGGCGTGAGGATCACCGATTGCGGTCTCACTGTGGCAAAGCAGCCACAGTCTCGAGCGCTAGACGAGCCGCGATTGCTCCACTGCCGCGCCGACGAAGCCGGTGAAGAGCGGGTGCGGGGCGAAGGGGCGGCTCTTGAGTTCGGGGTGGAACTGCACGCCGACGAACCAGGGGTGTTCGTCCGTGGGGAGCTCAACGATCTCGGGCAGCACGCCGTCGGGCGACAGGCCGGAAAAGCGCAGGCCCGCCTCCTCCAGCCGGTCGCGATAGTCGATGTTGACCTCGTAGCGGTGGCGGTGGCGCTCGCTGATTTCGGTCGCGCCGTATTCGCGCGCGACCAGCGAATTGGGTGCGAGTTTCGCGGTGTAGGCGCCCAGACGCATGGTGCCGCCGAGGTCGGTGTCCTTGGTGCGCTCCAGGCGTTCATTTCCCTTGGTCCACTCGGTCATCAGGCCGACGACGTTCTCGCCATCCTCGCCGAATTCGGACGAGCTGGCGGAGTCGATCTGCGCCATGTTGCGGGCGGCTTCGACCACGGCCATCTGCATGCCGAGGCAGATACCGAAATAGGGAATGTCCTTTTCGCGGGCGTAGCGGACGGCCTTGATCTTGCCCTCAGAGCCACGCTCGCCAAAGCCGCCGGGCACGAGAATGCCGTTCGCGCCCTTGAGCACGGTTTCCGGGTCCTTGGTCTCGAAGTCCTCGGCTTCGACCCAGCGGATCCTGACCTTCACGTCGTTGGCAATGCCGCCATGGACCAGCGCTTCGGTGATGGATTTGTACGCGTCGGGCAGCACGGTGTATTTGCCCACGACCGCGATCTTCACCTCGCCGTCCGGGTTGCGCAGCGTGTCGTCGATCTGCTCCCATTTGGCGAGATCGGCTTCCGGCGCATCGTCTATGCCGAAATGCGCGAGCACTTCGCTGTCGAGCCCTTCGTCGTGATAGGCGAGCGGCACGGCGTAGATGGAGCTGGCGTCGAGCCCCTGGATGACCGCGCTCTCGCGCACATTGCAGAAGCGCGCGATCTTGCGGCGCTCGCCGTCGGGGATTTCGCGCTCCGACCGGCAGAGCAGGATGTCCGGCTGTATGCCGATGGAGCGCAGCTCCTTGACCGAGTGCTGGGTCGGCTTGGTCTTCATCTCGCCCGCCACGGCGATGTAGGGCAGCAGTGTGACGTGCAGGAAGCAGGTCTGGCCGCGCGGCAGTTCCTGGCCAAGCTGGCGCAGCGCTTCGAAGAATGGCAGGCCTTCGATGTCGCCCACCGTGCCGCCGACTTCGCAGAGCACGAAGTCCACCGGTTCGCCGTCCTCGCCCAAGGCAGGAGACTTCACGAAGTCCTTGATCTCATTGGTAACATGCGGGATCACCTGCACGGTCGCGCCGAGATAGTCGCCGCGGCGTTCCTTGGCGATGATGTCGGAGTAGATGCGGCCCGTCGTGATGTTGTCGGCCTGCGTCGCGGATACACCCGTGAAGCGCTCATAGTGGCCAAGGTCGAGGTCCGTCTCCGCGCCGTCATCCGTCACATAGACTTCGCCGTGCTGGTAGGGGCTCATCGTGCCCGGATCGACATTCAGGTAGGGGTCGAGCTTGCGCAGGCGGACGGAGTAGCCACGCGCCTGCAGCAGCGCACCGAGCGCAGCGGAGGCGAGCCCCTTGCCAAGCGAGGAGACCACCCCACCGGTGATGAAGATGTAGCGCGGCGTGTGGCTCATATGCGCATGCGGCTCCGAACGGCCGCGCGAAAGTGAGCGGCGTTTACTCGTCGTTGTCAGTGGGGTCCGTCTGGATAACAGGCTCTTCCGACGGGGTTACGCCATCGACCGAATCGGGGACCGTCGTCAAGGCGTCGACCTCGTTACCCACATCTCTTCGCGAGGTGTTCTGATTTTCCAGCCCAAACACGACCGAGAGCAAGAGCGACAGGATCAGGAAGACCGTGCCGAGGATGGCCGTCATGCGCGCGATGTTGGTCGTGGCCGAACGGCCGGACATGAAGCCGCCCCCGCCGCCTCCGCCGCCACCAATGCCGAGCGCACCGCCCTCGGAGCGCTGGATGAGGATCAGCCCGGTCAGGATGACCGAGACGATGAGCAGGATGACGAGCAGGACTGTGGACATGCGAGCGGGACCATTGCGGCTGCGTGGGTTTAGACCGCGCGCCCTTAAACGCAGGCTACGGCATTATCCAGCGGCAATGTCGGCAGAGCGTTTGGTGAAGCGTCAGACGCCCGTGCAATCGCGCTCTTCCGAGCGGCCCTTGAGATAGGCACGGCGGACCAGTCCGCGCTCATAGGCATTGCGGGCGTCGCGTTCATTCTTCGCCGCGCCGGTCACGGCACGCACGACACCGCGGAACGGGATCAAGACGCTGCCGACGGCAGATGACGCGGCGTTGAGCTGGTTGCGCTCGCGCATGATGTCCTCGTCCTCCGGCACGTCGAGATCGGCGCCCAGCAAGCCGTCGAGCTTTTCGACTTCGGCCCGTATGGCCGCGCAATCGGTCGGAAGCCCCATATAGGGATTGGACATCTCGGACAGGTATGCGGGAATCTTGATCTTGGAGAGGCCGACATCCTGCGCCGGGGTCATCAGCACCGCTTCGCCATCGGCCACATCGTCGCCAGCGAACTGTCGGTTGTCCGTCGAGGCGCAGGCGGAGACCAGAGCGGCGGACAAAAGAGCGGGGAGCAGGACAGCATGTTTCATGTGCGCGTAATGCCGCACGGCCTAGTTCCGTTCCGAAACTATCCAATCATGCCGGTCATGGGCGAGCTCGCCACGGCATAGGCCTTGCGCTCGATACGGCCCGCGAGAAAGGCCTCGCGCCCGGCGATGACGGCGTGGCGGAAGGCGCGCGCCATGCGGATCGGGTCCTTCGCGCCCGCAATGGCTGTGTTTGCGATAATGCCGTCGCAGCCGAGTTCCATGGCAGCCGCCGCCTCGGACGCCGTGCCGAGACCCGCATCGACCAGCACGGGCACGCTCACGGCCTGGCGGACGAGCTGGATGTTGGTCGGGTTGAGCAGGCCAAGCCCCGAGCCGATCGGAGCCGCTAACGGCATGATCGCCGCCGCGCCCGCGTCCTGGAGCTTCT
>JAHDEU010000094.1 GCA_020628635.1 Hellea sp.
CGTGGCCGGGACCTCTCTCGTCAATCCATGCGCCCACGGACACCCCGACACATAGGCGCTAAAGCCCGCCTTCACCTTTGCGGGCTCACACAGCTCCCCTAAACCGCACCCCATGCGATCCCCCCACTCCCCCCTCACCTTCGATCTCTCGGGCCGCGTCGCTCTCGTCACCGGGGCCTCCTCCGGGCTGGGCGCGCGGATGGCGTCTGTGCTCGCGGCGCACGGCGCGAAGGTGGCTTTGGCGGCTCGGCGGGTGGACCGGTTGGAGGAGCTGGCCGCCGACATCCGCAGCCATGGCGGGACATGCATCGTGGTGGCGTTGGATGTGAGCGATGAGGCGGCGACGATTGCGGCCTATGACAGGGTCGAGGCGGAGCTGGGGGCGGTGGATACTGTGATCGCCAATGCGGGCGTGGCCAAGGATGTGGGCCGCGCGACCGACAACCCGCCCGAAGACTTCGACCTCACCTATGACGTCAATCTGAAGGGCGTGTTCCTGACGGCGCGGGAGGGGGCGAAGCGGATGATCGCGGGTGGGAGCAAGGCCACCGAGCGCGGGCGGGTCGTGGTAATCAGCTCCATCACCAGCTTCGATGTTTCGCCCTACAGCGCGTTCTATTCCGCGACCAAGGCGGGCGTGGCGCAGATGGGGCGCGTGCTGGCGCATGACTGGGCGCGGCTGGGGGTGAATGTGAACATGATCGCGCCGGGCTATATCCAGACGGAGATCAACGACGGCATGTTCGAGAGCGACTACGGCGCGAAGCTGCTGGCCAAATGGCCGCGCCGCCGCGTGATCGACGCGGACGCGCTGGACGGCGCGGTGCTGTGGCTGTCCTCTGACCACTCGCGGTTTGTGACCGGCACGACGGTCGTGGTCGATGACGGGCAGACGCTGGGCTAGCAGGGACAGGCTAGCGGACGGGCGCGATGCGCGTTAGGGCGCGCGCATGACCGCGCCCCACAAATCCGGAATCCAGACGACGCGCCGGGGCGTGCTCGGCCTGCTGGGCGCGGGGTCTGTCGCGTCCTGCACGCCGGTCATGCAGTCACTCTCCAGCGCGGTGGACGCTCCGTCCGGCCGCTTCCTGCACGGCATCGCATCCGGCGATCCACGCGCCGATTCCGTGCTGCTCTGGACGCGCGTCACGCCGGATGCGCCGGATGAGGCGGTAGATGTCAGCTGGGAGCTCGACACCGACCCGGCCTTCACCGACCCCCGGCGCGGCACGGCGCAGGCGCGGCCCGCGCGGGACCACTGCGTCAAGGTCGTGGTGGACGGGCTGGAGCCGGGCACGGACTACCACTACCGCTTCGCCACAGCCGACGCGCAGTCCGCGACCGGGCAGACCAAGACGCTGCCCGCGGACGATGTGCGCAGCGCGCGCTTTGCCGTGGTCAGCTGCTCCAATTGGGAGCACGGCTATTTCAACGTCTACGACCTCGTCGCGCGCCACGCGCAGGAACGGCCCTATGACGCGCTGATCCACCTCGGCGACTACTACTACGAATACGGCGCGCAGGTTTACGACGCGCCCAACACGCCGGGCGAGCGCGTGCATGTGCCCGCCACGGAGATCGTGAGCCTGGCGGACTATCGCACCCGCCACGCGCAATACCGCTCCGACCCCAATCTCCAGGCCGCCACCGCCGCCATGCCGCTGATCGCGCTGTGGGACGACCACGAAACGGCGAACGATTCATGGCGCGGCGGCGCGGAGAACCACGATGCGGGCGAAGGCGCGTGGGAGGCTCGCACCGAGGCCGCGCTGCAGGCCTATTGGGACTGGATGCCGGTTCGGGAGGTCAGCGACCGGGAGAGCTTCTGGCGCGAATACCGCTTCGGCGACCTGCTGAGCCTGGTCGCAGTCGAGACACGCCTGACCGCGCGCGCCGAGCCGCTGATCGTGGAAGAGTACCTGGACGACATCGTGGCCGATGCGGACGGCTTCAAGGCGAACGTGCTGGGCGACGGCTCGCGCGACATGCTGGGGGCCGAGCAGCAGGGCTTCATCGTGGACACGTTCGCGCAGTCCAAGCGCGACGGCGTGGCGTGGCGGATGATGGCCAATCAGGTCATCCTGGGCCGCATCATGACGCCCGACTTCGGCCCCTACATCACCCGGGAAGCCGTGGAGGCGATCGAGGCCGACTGGCCCGGCGTGCACGATTTCCTGACGCTGTCCAAATACAACATGCCCATGTATCCCGACAGCTGGGACGGCTATCCGGCAGCAAGAGAGCGCTTCTTCGCCGCGCTCGACAGTGCCGGCGTGAACGACCTGCTGGTGGTCACGGGCGACGCGCATGAGTTCTGGGCCAACCGGCTATCCACCGAGTCCGGCACGCCCATGGGCGCGGAGTTCGTCACCAGCTCGGTGACGTCCAAGACGCTGGTCGCCTATCTCGGCGAGGCGACAGCGGACCACAACCTGCTGCTGACGCGGGAGAACGAAGATGCGCGCTACTACAACGCCCAGCCCAACGGATACATCGAGCTGGAGATCACGCCGCGCCGTGCCGAAGTGTCGATGTGGGCCGTGGACCGGGTGAGCGACCGGGACTATGCCGCCTACCGCGCGGCCGGGTTCACCGTCTCCAAACGCCGCCAGGACGGCAAGCGGTCCTTGCGCATCGGCCGCCCGCGCGGGCTCAACCTCGCCCAGCGCGCCCTATTCGCCGGCTTGGGGTAGAGCCTCTCCCGCCCTGTGCCGAGCGAGTATCTCCTCGGAGCGGTTATGCTGCCCTGACGGATCATAGCCCGGCGGGGCGAAGGCCCGGCCGAGGCGCTGGCGCAAGGACAGCCCGGGCGCGAACACGTCGCGGATAACGGCCACCATCTCGGCAAAGGCCACCCGCACCGGATTGTAGGTCCCGATATTGCTCACCAGCCCATAGCGCATTTCCGCCCCGTCCTGCTCTTCCGCGAAGCTGCCGAAGATGCGGTCCCAGACGATCAGTATGCCTCCATAGTTCCGGTCCAGATGCTCCGGATGGGTGGAGTGGTGGACGCGGTGATGGCTCGGCGTGTTGAACACGAACTCGATCCACTTGGGGAATTTGTGGATCGCCTCGGTGTGGATCCAGAACTGGTAGAGCAGGTTCAGCGAGGCGACAAAGCCGATCAGCGCGGGATGGAAGCCGATCAGCACGAGCGGGGCGGAGAGCAACACAAGCCCGGTGAAGTGGTTGTTCCACGGCTGGCGCAGCGCCGTGGACAAATTGTAGTGTTCGGAGGAGTGATGCACCACATGCGCGCTCCAGAACCAGCGGATGCGGTGCATGGCGCGGTGCTTCCAGTAATAGACGAAATCCTGACACAGCAGGCAGAACAGCAGCGCCGGAAGCGTCAGTCCGAAATCATGGACCCGGAACTGCCACAGCCAGAGCAGCGCGGCGAGGCTCATCGCGCCGAACAGCAGGTCGCTCGCCAGATTGCCCAGCCCCATGGTCATCGACGTCCACGCATCGCGCCACTCATAGCGGCCCGCCACCAGCCGCTTTCGCACGGCGAACCACTCGACCGTGACCAGCACGAAAAAGGCGGGCGCGGCGAGCGCGAGCACTTTGGGGAATTCAGGCATGATGTCCACACCGCCCCTGTCCGCACTGTCATCAATCGTGTCAATCCGGTGAGGTGACGCGTGCACATCGCCCCGCTAGGAAGCCGCCATGAAGATTGCGATGGTCGGGACGGGATATGTGGGCTTGGTGTCGGGCGTGTGCTTCGCCGATTTCGGCCACGACGTCGTCTGCGTGGACAAGGATCCGGACAAGATAGACACATTGCGCGCGGGCGGAGTGCCGATCTTCGAGCCGGGCCTCGGCGACCTGATCGCCAACAATGTGCGCGCCGGGCGGCTGTCCTTCACCACCGACCTTGCGGAGGCGATGGCTGGCGCGGACGCGGTCTTCATCGCCGTCGGCACGCCGTCGCGGCGCGGGGACGGCTATGCGGACCTGTCCTTCGTCTATGCGGCAGCAAAAGAGATCGCCGCGCATATCACCGATTTCACCGTGGTCGTGACCAAATCCACTGTCCCCGTCGGGACCGGCGACGAGGTCGAGCGCGTCATGGCCGAGGTGGTGGACCGATCGCTCTTCGAGGTCGTGTCCAATCCCGAATTCCTGCGCGAGGGCGCGGCCATTTCCGACTTCAAGCGCCCCGACCGCATCGTGGTCGGGACCACCGATCTCAGAGCCGAAGCCGTCATGCGCGAACTCTACCGCCCGCTCTTTCTCAACGAGACGCCCATCCTGTTCACCGAGCGCCGCACGTCGGAACTGATCAAATATGCGGGCAATGCGTTTCTCGCGACCAAGATCACCTTCATCAACGAGATGGCGGACCTCTGCGAGGCGGTCGGCGCCAATGTGCAGCAGGTCGCGCGCGGCATCGGGCTGGACAAGCGCATCGGCCCGAAATTCCTCAATGCCGGGCCGGGCTATGGCGGGAGCTGCTTTCCCAAGGACACGCTGGCACTCGTCAGGACCGCCGAGGAAGCGAACGTCTCGCTCTCCATCGTGGAAGCCGTCGTGGATGCCAACGACTCGCGCAAGCGCCGCATGGCCAACAAGATCGTGGCCGCGCTAAATGGTGGCAAAGGGGGCGGAGACGTCCACGGCCTGCGCATCGCCGTGCTCGGCCTCGCCTTCAAACCCAACACGGACGACATGCGCGACGCCCCGAGCCTCACCATCATTCCGCGCCTGCTCGACAAGGGCGCCGAGGTCGTGGCCTATGACCCCGAAGCGATGAGCGAGGCCCGCGAACACATGCCCGACATCGAATATGCGGACAGCGCGATGGCCGCAGTGGAGGGCGCCGACGCCCTCGTCATCATCACCGAATGGGACGAATTCCGCGCCCTCGACATGCGCCGGGTCAAGACAGCGCTCAATGCACCCAACGTCATCGACCTGCGCAACATCTACCGCGGCGAAGACCTGCGCGCGATGGGCTTCCACTACACCAATGTGGGCTATCCGGCAGGAGGGTAGCACCATGCCGATGCTTTCCAATCCCTTCCCCTGCTCGGGGGAGGGATATGCTGCGACCGCTTTCTAGTTCCTTGCCCGTCAAGGGGAAGGAACAAGCAACGCGACTGTCTGGTTCGTGATTTCAGGGCACGAGCTTGGGAGACCGGATTGAGCGAACTCTCACTCCCCGATCAGCCCGCCATTCTCATCCGACAGCCGGAAGATCACCTTCGTGCTCAGCCCCGTCTGGCGCAGGGTCTGGCCGCGATGGGTCATGGGTATGTAGTACCAGAGCCGGGCCGCTTGCAGCGCTGGCTCCTCGAAATGCGGCTCCGTGCAGGAGATCGCGCGCTCATTCTCCAGCCATCCGTTTTCCGTGACATCGAACTGCAACACGCAATGGCCTGACCGGGTGGCGGTCTGGGGCATGGTGGCGGCATTGCGGACGCAGGGCTCGGCGTCGGCCACATCCGGAAAGCCTGCCGTCTTGTGGTCCGCCCAGCACTGGGCCGCGCCGACGAAGTGGTCGATCATGCTGTCTCCGAGCTCGCCCACGACCATCCCGTCCGTGTAGTAGGGCAGGTCGAGGATCCGGAGCTCGGGCTGGTGGCCGAAGCGGGCGAAACTGACGAGATAGTCGCCCCGGTCGTTGACATCCATCGCGCAGGGCGTTTCGCAGGCGTCGAGCACCGCACCGTCCGCCGCGGCATGCAGCGCCGCTGTCGCCTTTTTCCCGGAGCGCGTGTCGAACTGCAGGGTCCGGTTCGCGCCAAAGACCGGCTCGTAGTCGCCGGGCGTGCCCCACACGAAGCGGAATTCGGGCAGGTCCTCGCGGACCATCGCTTCCGCGCCCCGGTTCGCGGTGCGCGCCATGGCCTCCGTCTGGGCGCGGGTGCGCTCCACATCACCCGGGGCAGGGCGGCCATTGGCAAGCGCCGCGCCCGCCGAGCACAAAAGAAGCGCCGTCGCGGCGACAGCCGACAGGGTCATGCGCATCATCGTTCTCCCGCAATCTGCACCTTGTGGATGCAGGACCTATGGCGGCACGGCCCAGGCGTATCAAGGCCGATCCCCCTCACTCCACCTTGCTCCCCAGCTGCGACGCGCGCGGTTTCGTCCCGTGGTCCGTCATGCCGTGGATCATCCCGGCATAGCTATGCGCAAACGAGAAATTGCCCTCCGCATCCACGGCGATCACCCCGCCGCGGCCATCGGTGCCGCCGTCGCTGGCGTCTCGTCCTGCGGCGCGCATCTCTCGCAGCGTCTTGCGCGCTGCCGTATCAAGCGCCGCTCCGCCATATTCCATGCGCGCGGCGATGGTGCGCAGTGCCGTGTGGCGGATGAAATACTCGCCGTGGCCGGTCGAGCTCGCCGCCATGACGCCGTTCTTGGCGTAGGACCCCGCGCCGATGATGGGCGAGTCCCCCACCCGGCCCGGTATCTTGCTGTCATAGCCGCCCGTCGATGTTCCGGCCGCGAGGTCGCCGCAGCGGTCCAGCACGGCCGCGCCGACCGTGCCGTGCTCCTTGGGGTGCTCTTTGGGTTTCGCCTTGAGGAAATACTCGCCCGGCTCGACCGTTTCCGCGCCGAGGCTGATGACAGCAGCCTCCCCCCGGTCGCCCACCATCATCACGTGTCGCGTCCCGTCCATGACCAGCCGCGCGGCGCGGATCGGGTTCTTGAGGGTCAGCTGAGAGGCCACCGCGCCCGCATCCAGCGTGCGGCCGTCCATGATGGATGCATCCAGCTCGACAAACCCCTCGCTGTTGGTGATCGCCGCGCGGCCTGCATTGAACAGCCCGCTATCCTCCATCTCGACGATGGCGCGCTCCACGATGTCGATCGCGCGGTCGCCCGCCATGAGTTCCGCGCGGCGCTTGGCGAGCATGTTCTCTATGAAGCCGAGCCGTTCGGGATAGGCCTTGCCCGAACTCGTCCCGCCATGGACGATGATGGCGAAGTTCTCCTGATCGAGGCAATGCGCTGAAGCGGGCGCGGCGACGGCGAGCGTGGCGAGGGCGAGGAGTGCGGCGGGGAGTCGGGTCATGGGGCAAGCATGCCAAGGCGCACGACCGCTGGCAAACCCCCTCGCCTCGGCGGCGAAGAACCGTGCCTCTAGGTGAGCCGAACATGAACCCGCCGCTCAGGCTGGGTTCGCCTTGGGTCGTCTAGACAGGGTCATGTTCAACGCCACCACCGATTCGCCATCCGCGATTCGGGGCGGAGAACGAAACATGGGAAAGCCGTCGCAACACGCGGCGGCAATCCGGGAAGGACCTATCATGAAGTATTTCGCATCCATCACCGCCGCCCTCGCCCTGGCAGCCATGGCGGCCGCTCCGGCGTCTGCCCAGAGCACCGAGGAAGTCCTGGGCGCCGTCATCGGCGGCACGGCCGGCGCCATCATCGGCGGCGAGATCGACAAACGCGGTTCCGAGGGTGAATATATCGGCGCCGCGATCGGCGGCACGCTGGGCTACGCCATCGGCGACCAGATCGACGACCGCAATGATCGCCGCCAGTATCAGGACCGCTACTACCGCGACGCCTATGGCCGCACGGTCTATCGCGACGACCGCTACCGCCAGCCGGTCTATCAGCCGCGCCCTGTCTACCAGCCGCG
>JAHDEU010000095.1:0-3479 GCA_020628635.1 Hellea sp.
CGCCGTCGGTCCGCTTCGCGGCCCTTTGGGCTCGACCCCTCAAAGGGGAGGAGTTTTGATCTGCTCTTTACTCATCATCGCGGACAAGGACGAGGCCCGCCGATGGGTCACGGCTCTGCGCGCGATAACGCTCCGGCGGCCTGCCTCGTGGCCCGAAGCTATCGAAGCAAAGAGAGGCATCCTGCTCCGACCCTGCACCTGACCGAGGGCGCGGGAGATGGACAGGCCGATCAAGTCGGCCTGAGCCGGATGAAATCCGGATTGGTTGCTCAGTAACGCAGCCGCGCCAGCGCTTCGGACTCCGTCAGCTTGTGCTGCAGGGGCGGGACCTTCACTTCGCCGCCCATCTGCACGGTTCGCATGACGACCTGGTTGATGCGGCGGGGCAGGGCGTTCTCCTCCAGTTCCTGGAACTTGACCCGCTCGTCGTCATTGCTGGCCGCGAACCCGTCGAGCTCGGACGCCAGATAGAGCGTCTCGATCTTGCCGGCCTTGGCGGCCTCGGCCACGTCGGAGAGCCCGGCCGCCGTCAGCGGCGCGCCTTCGCCCATGTCGTCCAGCTCGTGGTTCTCGCTCGCGATCGCTTGGAAGATCGGCGCGGCCGCCTCCATCAGGCGCTCAGCCGTCAACGCCTCTCCGCCCAGCTCGATGTGCTCATCGTGGAGTTCGTGCAGTTCGATCTCGTCCTTGAACCAGCCCGCATTCTTGGGATCGCCCGCGATGATCAGCGGATTGCCGGAGCCCGCGATGAGCGGCTCCACGGCTTTGGCGACGCCGTTGAAATAGTCCTTGAGCTGCTTTTCGTTGTAGTCGTCCACGGCCTCGCCCGCTGCGTGGAAGCTCGCGAAGGACCCTCCCGTGCCAGCGTTCATGTTCGGGCGCAGGGCAGAGCTGGTATGCAGGTTCACATTGCCTTCGGGCTCGCGGGTTTCGCGCATCTCGTCATAGGTGCGGAAGTCGAGCCGGTGGGACTCGTCGTGCATCTCCACCCCGTCATAGCGGTAGAGATCGGCCGTCTGCTGACCGATGGCGAGTACCCATCCTCTTGTTCTCTGGATGCCGTCGGTGATCACGGGCAGGAGGTAAGGCTGATCCGCCCAGACGATGCGCGATTGCGGGCTGTCCTGCAGTTCGAACACATCCGTGGTGTCTGGTCCCGCCACGATCAGCCAGCCGCCGCATTGGTCCTGAAGCGGGTCGAACGCACCGACAATGGCCTCCACGCGGTCGGCCATGGCCTTGGGTGTCTCGCTCTCCTCGCCCAGCAAGCCCTCCAGATATTCGCGCGTGCGCTGCACGGCGTTCTTGGCGAGGATGTCCCATTTCTGGATGTTGCCCGCGAGTTTCGGGCGCTGGATGGTCAGCGACAGATAGGGTCCGCCCACGCTCTCCAGCCCGTCATCGATAAGGGTCTGCAGGTGCGGATTGTTGGCGATATGGGCGGACATGGGGTCTCCTTTGGTGGGTTGCGTTGGCACACGCGACCATTCCAATGGTCTCACCCCGCTTCGGGTTCCCGCGACAGATAGCCTTGATAGCGCACCAGCCGCCCGAAACCCGGCGCGCGCATGTCCACATGGAAGTTGAAGCGGCCTTGGCTGTCGATGAACTCGAACACCTCCCCGCCCGGCGCGAGCATGCGCGGCAAGGGGATGTTCAGGAACGACCAGCCACGCGAGCGGTAGACCAGCCGGTCGCCTTCGGCCGAGATCGCGAGATGCACGGCGAACGGCCCGAAGCGTTCCGTGATGAGCCCCGTCGCGCGTCCCGCCCCGCGCTCCTGTGTGGAAAACATCTCGCGCCCGGCATAGACGCGCGACCAGTGCTCGACACCCCGCCCGTCCGTCGTGATCGACACGCGCAGATCATGCTCGCCCGCTTTTGGAAAGCCCAGCACGCTCGCCACGATACGGCCCAGCGGATTGCGCCCACGCTCCACCGTCGCGCGGCCCGTGAAGGTCCCGCCCGTATGAAGGTCCGCGATGGGCTCGGGCAGGCTGTCCATCGCGCCGCCTCCAAAAGACAGGCCAAGCGTGTCGGCGTAGAGGTGTTCGCTGCGCTGCCGAATGCCGTAGTCGATTCCGATCTCGTCCCAGAGGGGCGTGAGGCGCGACAGCGGGAAATCGGCGCCGGGGCGCAGCAGGCCGGGCGGAAAAGTCTCGCCCGCATGGAGCGCGCGGATCAGCGCGGCGGCCGGCGTGGCAGGCACGCTCGGCCCGGTGTCGCCCTCGCCGATCAGGTCGAACCGCCGATCTCCGACCTCCACGAACAGCCCGCCGCGCGGCTCGCCGATCTGCACCACCGCCTGCACGCGGTGTATCAGGCCCAGAAACCAGCGAAGCGGCGGCAGCAGCCTCCAGCCCCGCAGCCGCGCCATGACGATCAGCAGGCGGTGCAGCACTTCGGGCTGCGGCGCGGTCCAGGCCGTGGTGCGGGGGTCAACCAGAACGGTGTCGGGCGTCGGCACATTGGAAAAGAGCAGGTTGCGCATGGGTTTGCTCCCGGGTGGTGCGACCGTGCGGCGGATCGTGCGGGTGAGGCCTTTTGCTCCGTCAGGCCCGATCTCCTTGCCCGCACTGTCCAGCACAGACGCAATCACCGCCCGCCCCATCGGCAGGCGGGGAGAGGGGACGATGCCGACGACCGGCGGCTCGCTCCCGCCCAGCGCGTGGACCGCCGCGCCCGTCACGGCGGCATAGGTGGACCAGCCGGTCGCGACCGTGACAGGCGAGCCGTCCGCGCGCGCCACCATATGCGCGCAGAACGCCGGATCATCCGACAGGTCGATATAGGCCACGCCCGCGCGTTCGCAGAACTCGATGACGTGGTCCGTGGCCGGGCCGTAGCGCTGAAACGGTCCGACCGCATCCACCACCACGTCCACGGGCGGGTGGTCGATGGGCTGGCTGCGGTCCAGCGCGGTGGGGACCAGGATGGTCGCGCCGCGAATGCCGCTCACCGCCCGGAACGCCTTGTGCTCGCTGCGGCCCGCGACGAACACCGTCATGCCCGGATGATCCGCCAGCAGCCGCACCAGCCGCAGGCCGAATGTCCCGTAGCCGCCGATGATCAGGACTTTGGTTGTTGCCGGGGGTGTCATCCGAGAAAGCGCGCCCGCTCGTCCGGTCCGGCGATGCGGCAGGTCTCGCGGCGGCCCCAGATGCGGGTGCGATTCTTCGCGATCAGGCGATAGCCGAGATCGCGCATGGGTCTGGGCACGATGCGGAACACGCGCATCCACGACCACGGCGCTCTGAGGCCCTCGAACATGGCGAGCGTGCCGTCAGAGGCCGTGCGCGCCACGCCGTTCTCGATCAGGATATTGGTGTCAAAGTCCCCCGACTTGAACCCGTAATGGGCGTAGAGCGCTTCGCCGAGCTCGGATTGCGCGGGCAGGAAGCGGAAAACGCCGCCATCGCGGGCCATGACAAAGTCCACCCAGTCGGAACACAGCGCGCAATGGCCGTCGAACACGATGA
>JAHDEU010000095.1:3579-7561 GCA_020628635.1 Hellea sp.
CGGCACGGCGGCAAACGGACAGACCCGCCAGCAGCCCGTCTACAAGACGCAGACCGACGACATCGCGGGCGAGAATGTGCACCGCGGCAAGGACGCGATCATCAGCGAGTTCGACGACCCGGCGGCGAACACGGTTCGGGCGGGCGAGGGCTGAGGCGTCGTTGGAGCGATTGCGTGAGAGGCCCCGGCCCCCGATGGGTTGAGGAGGGGCCGGGAACGAAACGACGAGGAAGTCCGCTTTCCCGAACCTACCCCCGCCACACCCCCACTGGCGGCACGTTTTCCGGCAGGCCGGTCCGAAAGCAGTGCACGATGTGGCGGCTCAGCACGGCGTGGGGCGTTTCCACCACCTCGAAATGCTGCCAGCCCCATTCGCTCATCATGGCCTGGATGCAGGCGACCGTGGGGGTCCAGAAATTCGTGCCGTCCCCATCGAGGCTGTCGCGCGGGTGGTAGTAGGCGACGGGCTCGCTGCCCGGATGGGTGGCCGTCTCGATGACCAGCTGGTTGTGGCAGAGGTCCTGCGCGCGGTCCAAGGTCGTGACCATGTCGCGCACGTGGTAGAGCACGCCCAGCAACAGCACCGTGTCGTAAAGGCCGTGATCGGCACGGTTCAGATCGGGAATGTCCGCCTCGATGGCGCGCGCGGATGAGCCGCGCGCGGCCCGCACATGGTCGAACACCTCGCGCGTGCCCCAGCCCGGTCCGCCCCAGCAGAACCAGTCCGACGCCGTCGCCTGCGCCGCCCCGCGCGCTTCGGCCTCGAACGTGAAGAACCCGTCCCACGCACCGATGTCCAGCACGCTGTGGCCGTCCACGCCAAAGCGGAACACGGCGTCCGCCTCGGCCTGCAGCACGTCGGCGGATTTCTCGCCCGTAATGCCGAGGTCGGAGAAGCTGTGAAAGGCTTTCAAGGCTCAACCCCGCAGCGTCGCGCCGAGCTTCTCCGCCGCCTTGACGATCTTGGCCGACACGGCCTCGATCTGCGCATCCGTCAGCGTGGCATCGGTGGGAGCGAGCGTGACGTCGATGGCGAGGCTCTTGTGGCCGTCCTCGATCCCCTTGCCGGAGTAGATGTCGAACAGCGACACATCGCTGACGAGCTGCTTGTCGGCAGAGCGTGCGGCGCGCAGCAGGTCGCCGGCGGCGACATCGTCCGGCACCACGAACGCGAAGTCGCGGTGGACGGGCATGAGGTCGGACAGCGCCAGCGCGGAGCGGGCCTTGCTGGGCGCTTTGCCTTTCTTGGCGCGCGGCACGGGCAGGTTTTCCGGCCAGATTTCAAAAGCCACGACGCGGCCATCGATCCCGAGCGCCTTGAGCACGCGCGGGTGCAGCTCGCCGAAATCGGCGAGCACATTCTTCGGACCCATCTGCAGGCGGCCCGAGCGGCCCGGATGCCAGTATTCGCCCGTCGGTTTGCCCATCTGCAGGTTCGCAACAGTCGCGCCCATGGCACCCAGCGCGGCGAGCGCGTCGGCCTTGGCGGTGAGCGCCGTGATCTCCGTCGCGCCCGCCCAGTCGCGGCCCGGCTCGACCCGGCGCATGCCGGCCAGGCTCAGCCGCTGCTCGCCCGGCTCGAGGCCGTGGAAGACCGGGCCCAGCTCGAACAGCGCGCTGCCCGGATAGCCGCGGTCGGCCGCGCGCTGTCCCGCCAGCAGCAGGTGGATGAGCGCGGATGGGCGCATGGTATCGAGGTCGGAGCTGATCGGATTGTCGAGCGCGAGCGCTTTGCCGCCGAAGACGGCCGCATGTTCGCCCAGCACGAACGACCAGGTGATAGCCTCGCTCAGCCCGACCTGCGCCAGCGCACGGCGCGCCAGCCGCGTGCGGCGCTGGGTGAGCGTGGCCGTCGGTTCACGGCGGCCGGGCAGGGTGGGGAGTTTGGTCGCGGGAAGTTGGTCGAAGCCCGCAATGCGCGCGACTTCCTCGACGAGGTCCGCCTGCAGGGTGACGTCGCGGCGCCAGCTCGGCACGCTCATGGTCCAGGGGGTCTCGCTTCCCTGGCGCTCGAATCCGAGCCGGGACAGGATGGACAGGATCTCGTCCTCGCCCGGCGTGAAGCCCAGCAGCTGTTCCACGCGCGCGGGATCAAAGGTGACCGGTTCGGGATCAGCCGGAATCTCGCCTGCCACATCGACGTCGGATGCCTCGCCGCCGCACAGCTCCAGCACCATGCGCGTCGCCATTTCAATCCCGTCCATCATGAAACCCGTATCGATGCCGCGCTCGAAGCGGTATTTGGCGTCCGAGTTCACGCCCAGCCGCTTGGCCGAGCGGCGAATGGTGAGCGGGTCGAACACGGCGCACTCTATCAATATGTCGGTGGTGGTCTCGTCCACGCCCGTGCTCTCGCCGCCGACGATGCCTCCCAAGCCCAGAATGCCGCTGTCGTCGCAGATCGCAATATCCGCATCCGTCGCCGTGTAGCGCTTGTCGTCCAGCGCGTTGAAGCTCTCGCCCCGGCCCTGGCGCACGACAATGTCGCCCCGCACCTTGGCAAGGTCATAGACATGCAGCGGACGCGCCTGGTCGAACGTCATGAAATTGGTGATGTCGACCAGCGCGGAGATCGGCCGCAACCCGATGGCCTTGAGACGTTCCTGCAGCCATTCCGGCGACGGACCATTGGAGAGCCCGCGCACGACCCGGCCGACAAAGGCGTCGCAATTGGGCGTCTCGATGCGTACCGTCTGTTCGTTCTCGAAGCTCGCCGGCACAGGCTCGATGGCTTGCTCTTTCAGCGTGCCGACACCCGCCGCCGCGAGGTCGCGCGCAATGCCGCGCACACCCAGCCAGTCGGGGCGGTTGGGCGTGACCTCGAAATCGATGACGGGGTCCGTGCGGCCAAACGCTTCGGCCACGCTCTGCCCGACCGGATGCGTGTCCGGGTCGAGCTCCAGAATGCCGTCATGGTCCTCGCCCAGCTCCAGCTCCTTGCCCGAACACATCATGCCGGAGCTCTCCACGCCGCGGATCTTGCGCGGTTTCCTGTCGAGCGAGAAGTCGAGACCGGGAATGTAGGCACCCAGCGGCGCATAGGCGACCGCGATCCCCGCCCGCGCGTTGGACGCACCGCACACGATCTGTTTGCGGCCATCAACCGTGTCCACCTGGCAGACCTTCAGGCGGTCGGCGTCCGGGTGCTTTTCGTCCGCGACGACATGCGCAATGGTGAAGGCGGACAGGGCGGCGGCCGGATCGACCACCTCCTCGACCTCGAGGCCCGCCATGGTCATGGCGGCTTCGACATCCGCGAGCTCCGCGTCTGTGTCCAGATGGGTTTTCAGCCAGTCCAGGGTGAACTTCATGGTGTGTCGTCCTTTGGGGAAAGTCGCGCGGCGCGGTAGTCGGCAAACGCATCGACGGGCACGTCGCCCGTGCCGCAGCTCGCCACTCGAGACGGCTTGGCGCGGTCGAGATGGCGCACGGTCCAGCAATCATCGAAGACAGAGCAGTAGCAGACTTCGACATCGACACCCGCCATGGGCTCGCCCAGACTGCCGTCCAGATAGTCGTTGCTCCGCGCCTGATAGGGATTGCGGATCAGGTAGCGCAGCGGCGTGGTGCTCTCATTGGGCGCCAGATAGTTCACCGCCTCGCCGTCGACCGCTTCCGACCACGCGACCATGTTGGGGCTCATCACGGATGACTGGAAGGCCGCCTCGTCCGCGAAGGGCTCGCCGTCCTTGAGCGTGCGCAGGCTGTATATGTCCGCCACGCCGACGCCGACATTGTCGAGCTTGACCTCGAAGAACAAGGCCTCGCCGTCCACGACATAGCCCAGATCGACATCCACGATGGGCAGCACCGACGCCTTGGCCGTGTCGGATGCCAGCCGCGTCTGGTTCCACGCCACGATCAGGGCGAGAAACGAGATGAACACGGCGACGATGCCGGTGGTGAGGCCGATATCGATCCGCTTCAGGAGCTCGCGCGCGGGCGTGGAAGCGGGCGGGTTGTCGGTGGGGGTGCCAGTGGG
>JAHDEU010000096.1 GCA_020628635.1 Hellea sp.
CGCGATTGGGCCTCGAGTGCCAACGCGAATGTCGTGTCGCCGGCAATGTCCACGCCCTCCATCGGGTCCATCTGGAAAGCGACTCTGAGGGGCGATTTGGTGCTCATGGCCGCGCTCTGCCCAAAGCTCCCGGCCCGTGCAAGCGGAACGAATGGACGGCCGGGCCGTATATTGGTGGCCTGTGCCAAGGCACACCTCAATCGACCGGGGCGTTTTCGCGCACCGGTTCCCGGCATGCGGACATTCTTCCGCCACGCCCTCAAAGGAGAAACCCATGAACACCTATCTGAAACTCGCGACCGCATCCGTCGCAGCCCTGATGATGACCGCCTGTGCCTCGACCGACGTCGATGACAGCATGCGCGTCGGCGGCGACGACAATGACGTCTACGCCTCGACCAATCCGGACGTGGAGCTGTCCGATGCCCAGACCTTCGGCATCAATGATGACGACAATTTCGAAGCCGTGACGGTTTCGCCCAACACCGCCGTCGCCAGCCGCGTGATCCGCACCGACACCACCATCACCGGCGCACTGCCGAGCATGTATGACTACAGCACGGTGACCGACGCCGTGGTCCGCGCGGAGCTGGCCGACACCTTCAACGGCACGACGGAATACACCGTCTTCGCACCGTCCAACACCGCCTTCTCCGGCATGGACCTCAGCACGGCGTCCAAGGCCGACCTGCAGCGCACGCTCAAGGGCCACGTCGTGGCGGGCCGCATCAGCAGCTCTGATCTGCAAATGAAGCTCGACCAGAACGGCGGCACCTACACCGCGCAAACGCTGTCCGGTGACACGGTGACGTTCATGCGCATGGGCGACAAGATCAAGGTCGCGGACAAGAACGGCTACACCTACGACATCGAAGCCGCCGACAACGAGTTCAAGAACGGCTATGTCCACGGCATCTCCGGTGTGCTGGGCCGCACCTATTAAGGGACGCCCAGCCGAGGCGGATTTCATAACCGCCGAGGGCTTTTGCCCGCACTGAAGACAACCCGTCCGGCCTTGCCGGGCGGGTTTTTTGTTGGCATCTGCGCGGGATGCAAAACGGCTCCGACATATTGCTGACCAACACCGACAGCGTGCCGGGCCGCGAGATCATACGCCATATCGGGCTGGTCCAGGGCAATGTCGTGCGCGCCAAACATGTCGGCCGCGACATCGCAGCCGGGTTCAAGAACATCGTCGGCGGAGAGCTGCGCGGCTATACCGAGCTGCTGGAGGAGAGCCGCCGCGACGCCATCGCGCGCATGACGGAGGATGCGCGCGCCAAGGGCGCCAATGCCGTGATCAATGTGCGGCTCGCGACCAGTTCCGTGACAGCCGGCGCGTCCGAGCTCTACGCCTACGGCACGGCGGTGGTGCTGCGTTGAGCGCCTTCGAGACAGTCGCCTTTTTCTGGCCGCTCATCGCGACGCTCGCGCTGATGGCGCTCGGGCTCACGACGGGCACGATCGCCGCCCGGCGGCAGGAGCGCGACCAGGATGCGCGCGAGGCTGAACTCGGAGAGTTCGTGCTGTCCACCGTCAGCCGGGCGCAGGGCTCGCGCGGCCGGCTCGTGACCGGCTCGACGGTGGTGGGGTTCGACTATTTCCGGCGCATCGCCCTGGTGCTGCGCAAGCTGGTCGGCGGGCGCTTCCGCATGCATGAGAACATGATGATGCGCGCCCGGCGCGAAGCCGTGCTGCGCATGGCGGAAACGGCGCGCGCGGACGGCGCATCGGGCGTGTGCAACATCCGCCTCGTCAGCAGCAATCTCGCCTCCAGCAGCTCCGCCATGGGCGGCTGCGAAGTGCTGGCCTACGGCACGGCTGTCTGGGATTAGGACGACATTCGGGAGGGGCTCATGGATGACTGCCACGTCTTCACACTGACATCGGCTGACGGCACGAAGCTGTGCGCGCGCCACTGGGAGGCTAGAAGTCCGGCCGCGACGCTGGTCGTGGTCCACGGTCTGGGCGAGCATTCCGGCCGCTATTCCGACTTCGGCATGAGCCTGTCGGCACGCGGCATCGACGTCTTTGCGGTGGATCTGCGCGGACATGGCCGCAGCGCGGGCAAGCGCGGGGTGATCGCGACCTATGACGATTTCCGCGCCGATCTGCGCGCCCTGCTGGACCATGTCGCGGGCGCACGGCGGACAGACACAGCCACGCTCTACGGCCATTCCATGGGCGGCGGCGTTGTGCTCGATTTCGGCCTCACGGGCGACCCTGCCCAGCACGGCATCGCGCGCGTCATCGCGTCTGCGCCGCTGGTCGAGCCGTCTGACCCGATCCCCGCGCCGCTGGAGTTGGTCGCGCGCACGGTGGCCAGGATCGCGCCCAATGCCGCGATGAAAAACGTCATCACCGGCGCGCAGATATCCACCCTGCCGGGCGAGCAGGCCCGCTACGAGCAGGACCCGGACAACCATGCCAGGCTGGGCTTCCGCCTTGCGCTGGAAATGATCGGACGAGGCCGCGACATGGCGCAAGAGGCTGCGAACTGGCCCGCCGGTCTGCCGCTGCTGATCGTGCATTCGTCCGGTGACCAGCTGACCGACTTCGCCGCGTCGGAACGGTTCGCCGCGCAAGCGGGCGCTCGGTTCATGCGCTTTGACGGGACGGAACACGAACTCCACAACGACACGGCCCGCGCCGCGATCTACGACGCGGTGGAATCTTTTGCGAAAGCCGGCTGATGCGCGTCTACCACCTCAAGAACTGCGACACCTGCCGCAAGGCGGTCAAGGAGATCGACGCCGCCGGTCTGTCCCCCGACTACCGCGACGTGCGCGCGGACGGCGTGGACGCAGCAGACCTCGCCGCCATCATCGACGCGGTCGGTTGGGAGCGCGCGCTCAACCGCCGCAGCACGACCTGGCGCGGGCTGAGCGACGCGCAGAAGGCCGACATGAGTGCCGCCAAGGCCGCCGCGCTCATCGCGGAGCATCCGACCCTGCTCAAGCGCCCCGCGATCATCGAGGGCGACCGCGCGTCCGTGGGGTGGGATGCGGCGGCGAAGGGGGTTTGGTTGTGAGAATTTGAATCCGGTCAACGAAGCCGTCGGCCGGATGACCAAGCGGCGTCACCACATTATGTCTAACAACTCAATTTCTAGCAACTCAGGCCGACTTGATCGGCCTGTCCATGGCACGGTGTGCCTGCTCGGTGCGATGGCTCTGGAACGCGCTGAGCATGCGGCACTCTGCTTCGCCGCAGCGTTGGGTTCGGCGTCAGTCCATGGGCTCGCCGGTCAAGCCGGCGAGATGGAATATTGTCGAGATTGAGAGCGTACCCGCTCGCTTCCCGTCACCCCTCGGACGTCATCCCGGACAAGGGCGGAGCCCGCCGATCCGGGACCTATCGTTGCGAAAGACGTCCCATTATCACGCAGCCGATGGGTCCCGGCTCTGCGCTCGCTGACGCTCTCTTGGCCGGGATGACGGAAGCAGCGTGAAGTGAGATACCAACCCAGCCCTTCGCTTGCTTCTAGGCTTAAGCTGTGAGTCAAATGAACTTCGAGTCTAGCCCGGCGACAACGCCATAGGGAGCCAACCCGCTACCAGCGCACCGGAATCTGCTCGCCCGTATCCGGGTCCACATAGAAGGGCGCGTCGCCCGGTTCGGCGGGGACGATGTTGTTCTCGCCCAGACCATACGGCACGACGGGGCTGGGCTGGATCAGCTGGATCGGCTCGTCCATGGGCGCGCTGCGCATGGGGGCGGGCACGGTCGTCGAGTCCTGGCTCGGCAGAGGCGCGTCAGTGACGAAGTCCGGCAGGGCGCGGCGTGTCGGAACAGCGGTGGTCGGGCCGCCCGCGAGCTCCCCGCCCCAGCTCTCGCGCAGCTCGGCACTGCGGGTTGTTTCAGGCTCTTTCAAATCCGCGATGCGCGCATAGGAGATGACCTCCTTGGTGCCGCGCGTGAGCGAGGCGATCCGGGCGGCGCGTTCCAGCTCCGCCTTGGTGCGCGCCACGCCCATGAGATAGACGATCCCGTCATGCGTCTCGACATTGTAGTTGCGGCCCTTGACGTATTTGTCCGCCAGCAGCCGGGCGCGCACGGACTTTTCCAGAAAGCCGTCCTTGGTGTTGCGGATCAAGCCCTGCTTGTCGCGCAGCATGATCTCGTTGCCGACCTGCTCCACGCGCGGCGCGGACCAGGCGATGCGCGCGGCCTCGATCTTGTCCTCCTGGCTGGGGACATTGCCCGACAGCAGCACGACGCCTTCGGCGACCTCCACGTCGATGCCGCCGAGTTCGTAGTCATAGGCGCGGCGCAGGCGCGCCTCGATGGCGCGGCCCGCATTGACGTCCTGCAGCGAGCGGACGAAATTACGCTCATCGCCCTTGGTCACGCCGGCCGTCGCGAGCGCGCAGCCCGACAGCAGGGTGGCAGTGAGCAGAGCGGCGAGTGCGTGTTTCATGGCGCACAAAATGCCCGAACAGAGTCAACGCCGCGTTAACATCACCAGCCGCGAAAGGCGTCGCGCAGATGAGAAATCCTCCATCTCCCGGTCACAATGACGACGTCGTAGCGCAGGCGGAAGCCCTCTTCGACATAGCGCGGGTGGCGCGTCAGAAAGGTCTCGCCCGCCCGGATGATGCGTTCCTCGGACCGCGCCGTGACCGGATCGACGGCGTGGTCCGCACGCGAGCGCTGCTTGACCTCGACGAAGACCAGCGTGCGGCCCCTGCGCGCGATCAGGTCCACCTCGCCCGCGCGGCAGCGGAAACGCCGGGCGAGAACGCGGTGGCCGGTGATCTGCAGGTAGAGCGCGACCAGCGTTTCGGCGCGCCGCCCCGCCCGCTCCGCATCCTGCCGATTGCGGGACGCCATTACTTCAGCGTCAGCCCCAGCGCGTAGAGCTCCCGCTTGCTCCAGCCGGAGACTTCCGCGACCTCCGCGCAGGCGGCCTTGAGCTTCTGGGTCTGCAGCGCCTCGCGCAGCGCATCGCGCACCACGTCGCCCGCCCAGCGCTCGGCCTCCGGCGGGGCGATGACGAGCACGATCTCCCCGCGCGGCGGGTCGCTCGCAATGCCGTCGGCAAGCTCTGTCAGCGTGCCGCGCCGGGCCTCCTCGAAGGTCTTGGTCAGCTCCCGCGTCAGCACGGCGTCGCGCTCTCCGAGGCCGGCCGCGAGATCGCGCAAGGCGGCTTCCACGCGCGGCCCCGTCTCGAACAGGATCAGCGTGGCCTGCACGGCCCGGAGCCCCGCAACCGCGGTGCTCCTGGCCGCCGTCCTGGGCGGCAGGAAGCCCGCAAAGTGAAAGCGGTCGGACGGCAGGCCCGACTTCACCAGCGCTGCCATGACGGAGCTTGCCCCCGGCACGGGATGGACCGGCACGCCCGCATCAATGGCGGCCCTGACGAGCCTGTAGCCGGGGTCGGACACCAGCGGCGTTCCGGCATCCGAGACCAGCGCCACGACCTCGCCCCGCTTGGCCATCTGGCGGATGATGCCCGGCGCGCGCTTGGCCGCATTGTGGTCATGATAGGCGGTCAGGGTCGCCGATATGCCATGCGCCGCCAGCAGCTTTCCCGTCACCCGCGTGTCCTCCGCCAGCACGCGATCAGACGCCTGCAGCACGTCGAGCGCGCGCAGTGTGATGTCGCGCAGATTGCCGATGGGCGTGGCGACCACATACAGCCCCGGTTCAACCGGCTTGGGTGAAGAGACCGAAGCGGGCGGCAGTTGCGCCGTTGGCGGCTCGCTTGTAGGGCGGTCGGGAATGTTTGGCTCGCTTTTGTGGTGAGTGAGGATCGGGTGAAGTCTATGCGTGAGCGCGCCGGAAATACAAGCCGTCTGGGCAAGCTATGGCTGGCAGCGGCCGCGTCCGTCCTGCTTTGCGCCTGCACCACTGTCCCCGTCGATCCGCCCCAGCGCGGCCCCGTGCAGACGCGCCCGACCGGGCCCGTGGTGCAGCCGCCCGGCCCGGCCAAGACCCCGACGGAAACCGACACGCCGACCGAGCCGGACGATGACGATGAGACGCGCGACCGCGACGTGGATGAGCCCGCGCCCATCGACGGCACATTCGGCGGCGACGTCCCGGACGCCGCCCAGCCCTATTTCAACAACCGCCAGGGCCTCTCCCTGCCGCATATGGCGGGCCGCGATACCAAGCGCCTCGCCCTGCTGCTGCCGTTTTCCAGCTCCAGCGCCGGCTTGCGGGAGCAGGCCAATTCCATGTTCCGCGCCGCCGAGCTCGCCGTGTTCGAACGCGACCAGGCGGACACCGTGCTGATCGCGCTCGACACCAAGGGCACGGATGCGGGCGCGCGCTCCGCCACCCGCGCCGCGCTGTCCCAGGGTGCGGACGTCATCCTCGGCCCGATCATTGCGGGCAATGTCAAGGCGGCGTCGCGCGAGGCCCGGCGTTCCGGCACGCCCGTCATCGCCTTTTCCAATGACATGAATGTCGCAGACCGCGGCACCTATCTGCTGTCCTTCCCACCCGAAGCCGAAGTGGAGCGCGTGGTGAGCCTCGCCGCGTCGGAAGGCGCGACCCGCTTCGCCTATCTCGGCCCCGACGGTGCCTATGGCCGCCGCGTGCGCGCCGCCTATGAACGCGCGGTGGCCGCCGTGGGCGGGCAGATCACGGCGTCCGAGACCTATTCCGGCGACGACATCTCCGTCATGCAGGACCCCGCCCGCCGCCTTGCCCAGGCCTACCGCGATGCGGAAATCCGGGCACGCGCCAATGGCGGGCTGACCCCTCGCGCATTCGAGGCCATCCTGATGCCCGAAGGCGGCACGGCGCTGCGCTCGCTCGCCCCGCTGCTGCCGTTCAACGGCGTCGATCCGCGCGACGTGCAGTTCATGGGAACATCCCGCTGGGACGACCCGGATGCCGCGCGAGAACCCGCGCTGGATGGCGGCATTTTCGCGTCCGCCGACAAGGACGCCCGCGCCGCCTTCCTGTCGAACTATGAGCGCGCCTATGGCGAGGAGCCGAGCTCGCTCGCCAGCCTCGCCCATGACGCCGTCCGCCTCGGCACTTTCATCGCCGACGGCGACCCGGAAGGCCGCGAAGCCCGCGCGACCGGACTGGAGGGTTTCTACGGCACGGACGGTTTCGTGCGGTTCTCCCGCAGCGGCGAGCCGGAACGGGGTCTGGCTGTCTACCGCATCATGGGCGGGAGTTTCCGCGTGCTCGACCCCGCCCCGACCGGGGCTGCGCCGGAAGGGTAGCGGCGTCGCGAGGGTTTCTCCCTCTCCCACTTCCCCTCGTCCCGGGATGAGGGGTTGCGTCAGACTGGTATAGGTTTGCTGAGAGCTTGGCGCGACAACCGAACACTCTCGTCGATCGTGGCTATCGACCGTTCCGGGCCATGGACAGACCGATCAAGTCGGCCTGAGGCGAACCATTTTTCTTTGCGAGAGTCTCTCCAACTTCGAACCAATCCGCCTCTCGCCGGCTTGACCGGCGAGCCCATGGTCCGATCCTACCCTGGTGGAGATGGCAGCGCCCCGCGCGCCCTTCTTCACCCCGCTTCGGACACGTCGTACAGATCGGCCATCACGCTTTCCGTCGTCGGCCATCGCCCGGC
>JAHDEU010000097.1 GCA_020628635.1 Hellea sp.
CAGCCTAGGCCGCCCGTTCTGAAACGCAAGCCGCCTAGCGCGTGTAGCGGATCGTTTCGCCCGTGTCGGGATCGAGCAGGGCCAGCGTGTCCGCATCCAGCGTTTCGATGATGTATCGCACGGGCGGGCTCTGGTTCAGCCCGGCCTCGTAGTTCCTGGCCAGCATGGCGGACTGCTCCGTCTCGGTTTCGGGCCGCAAGGTGATCTTGCCCAGCGAACGCGTCAGCACGGTCTCGTCCAGCGTCCAGGTCACATCCGCCTGCATCCGGTAGCGCCGGTCCGTGTCCGGCAGGCCGGGGTCCATGAGGCTCATCACGGCGGTCATGCGCGACGTGCCGTCGGCATGGTAGGTCACGACGCCGTCGCTCAGCTCCACCGCGCCGCCGCCCGAAGTGATCTGGCTGGCCTGCCTCCACTCCCCGATAAGCTGGCTGTCGCCCGGTCCGACCTCCGCCGGGCCGCCGCAGGCCGCGAGCGTGGCCGCGAGAATGATGGCTGTAAGTGATTTGCGCATGATGTCTCCTTACGCGGCGCTGGCCGCACCCCAATAGTTGTAGGCCAGGACCCGGGGTCCCGGGACATAGCCCTGTTGCAGATCGTGGAGCCGCAGGCCCGCGCGGCGGAAGATGGCCGGAATGTCGCGGCCCGAGTGGCAGCCCCCGGCGATGCGGCTCCAGACGGGATCGATGCGCCTCTGCCAGCGCGCCACGGACCGGTCGGGCGCGAGACCATGTTCGGTGAACAGCACCCGCCCGTCGGGCTTGAGCAGCCTTGCCGCCTCGCGCAGGGCGGCTTCGGGGTCCGGTATGGTGCAGAGCGCATAAGTGATGACGACCGTGTCGGCGGACGCGTCCGGCAGGTCTATCCGTTCGCCTGACAGGCCCAGCCGGCGCACGGGGAAATCGCACGCCGAGGCCCGGTCCGCCGCCAGCGCCCAGATCGCGTCGTCCGGGTCTATGCCGGTGACAGAACTCACCCGGGCTGGGTCGTAGAACGGCAGGTTCAGCCCGGAGCCGATGCCGATTTCCACGACATCACCGCTCGCCTGCGGCACGACAAGCTCGCGCTGATAGGTGATGGACCCGCAGCCGCATGCCGCGTCCAGCAGGCGCGGCAGAACATGTCTGGCGTAGAAGCCCATGGGCCTCCGACTACGCCCGGACCATTGCCGCGGCAAGGTCTATGCCATGCGCTAGAATTCCAGCCGCGTGCTGTCGAGCGCGGCCGCGACTTCCTTGAAGGACTTCGTCAGATCGGCCGCCGTGTCGGGCGAGAAGAAGTGCATGTCCGAGGTCGCGCATTTCTCCAGCACCTTGCGTTCATCCGCCTGATCGGGGAATTTGTAGGCCACCACGAACAGCTCGATGCCATCCGCCTTGGCCTCCTTGCAGACGTCCTCGGTCTTCTTGGTGCCGTCCTTGCCGTCATCACCCTCGAACCGGTGCTTGGTGCCATTGGCATCCTTGGGATAGTCACCGATGGAACGGGTGTTCAGCCCGTCCGTCATGAACAGCATGGCGCGTTTCAGACGCGGGGAGTTGGTCTGCTTGGCCTCCGGATAGGGCTGGCCCGGGTCGAGCGAGCGCCAGCCCCAGATCAGGCCGGAGGGGAGATAGGTCGGGCCGCTCGTGGCCAGGCCGTTGACCGTGTCGCGCATCGCAGCGAAATTGCTCGACAGCGGCAGCATCTCGGAACCGCAACGCTCGTCCAGTGCGGCGGGCAGTTGCGCGCCGTCATAGCGCGGTTTCTCCGACAGCTTGTCCGCCCGCGACCCCATGCAGCCATGCCAGTCATAGGTGCGGATTTCGCATTTCTCCGGACCATCGACCCATTTGCCGCCCTTGCAGTCCCATTTGTCGCGCATCTTCTTGCCGCGGTTGCGGCCATCGACGATGTCGTCATAGGACTCCTTGCCCATATTGGTGCAGACCTGCTTCTCGACCTCGATCTTGGGCGTCCAGCAATGGTTGTAGCTCTGGCCGTATTTGCCCATGTCGAGCCAGCTGCGCGTTTCGGGCTTGGTCTTGTCGAAACCCACATTGACGTATTGGCCGAAAGGCACGACCGACAGTTCCACGTCAGCCTTGAGCTCTTCCATGTCGTCGATCAACGCATTGGCGGCCGCCTGCATGGCGGTGAGGTTGTCGCCTTCCATGCTGTCCGTGGTGTCGAGCACCATGGAAAGGTGGATCGGCACGAGCTGGGCGCGCGGCGAGGCGGAAACGACCTGGATGGCGGTTTCGTTGCGATTCATGAATCCACCCATCAACGACGGCGTGGCGCTGCCCACGGTCACCATCACCCGCTCATCCGTGACATCGACCTGAATGTCGATGTCCCAGCCTTCCGTGTTGTGTCGCTTCACCACGGCGAGAGCCTGTGCGCGGACTTCGGCCTCGCTCTTGCCACGCGCCGATGCGCCTGCCAGCACGGCGGCGTCGGCGAAGTTCTGCAGGTCGTGATTGCGCTGCACGGCACGCGAAAAATCCAGCGCCGCGCCCACGCCGACCAGGATCATGGTCAGGGTGAAGGTCGTCAGGATGGCGATGTTGCCGCGCTGGTCGGAGCTGAAATCCCGGCTGCCCATCGTGCTGGAACCCAGCAGCGCGCCCGCCCGGTGTTTGAATTGTGTCAGCATGACCGCCCTCACTCACATGCCCCCTGCCCCACATGGCAACCCCGCAATGCGGGCAGGCATTTGACCGCAGGGCTAGGGGCACGGCCTTTAGATTCCTTTGGCAAAGGCGGTTAAGCGGACCTAAACGCGACCTCATGACCCAGACAGACCCCGCACAGCCTTTCCGCCTCGCGGTCGCGCAGCTCGCCCCCGCCTTCATCGACCGGGCGGCGGGCGTGGCCCAGATCGTGGAAGCGATCGAGACGGCGGCCGCGCAGTCCGCGCAGATGATCGTCTTCCCCGAAGCCCTGCTGCCCGCCTACCCGTTCTGGCTATCAGAAGGCCACGGCGCGCGGTTCGACGACCCGCGCGGCAAGGCGCTGTTCGCTCACTATTCCGACCAGTCCGTCACCATAGAGGACGGCCATCTGGAGCCGGTCTGCACCGCGCTGCGAAAGGCCTCCATGAGCGCCTATGTCGGCATCATCGAACGCCCGCGCGACCGCTCCGGCCATTCGCTCTACTGCTCCTATGTCTTCATCGACGCGCGCGGCGAAGTCCGGTCCGTGCACCGCAAGCTGCAGCCGACATTCGAGGAGCGGCTGGTCTGGAGCCCGGGTGACGGCGCGGGGCTGGTGACGCACCGCGTGGGGCCGTTCACGGCTGGCGGGCTGAACTGCTGGGAGAACTGGATGCCGCTGAGCCGCGCCGCGCTCTACGCCCAAGGCGAGGACCTGCACATCGCCTGCTGGCCGGGCAACCGCCGCAACACCGAAGACCTGACGCCCGTGCTGGCCAAGGAGGGCCGGAGCTATGTGGTGAGCGTGTGCGGCGTGATGCGGCGCGAGGACGTGCGCGACGATGCGCCGTTCGCCGACTACCTGCGCGAGGCCGTCGGCGACATGCCAGCCAATGGCGGGTCCTGCGTCTGCGCGCCGGATGGGACATTTCTGATGGAGCCGTGGGTCGGTGAAACGGGCGTGCGCGTCGTCGAACTGGACCCCGCCAAAGTCCGCGAGGAGCGCCACAATTTCGATCCCGCAGGCCACTATTCGCGGCCCGACGTGACCCGCCTGGTCGTGGACCGCACCCGGCAATCCATCGCGGAGTTCACCAGCGAAGGACGTTCATAGACGGTTCACCTGCCCTACCCGAATGAAACCTCGTCAAACACCTTGGCGCCAACATCCTGGGAGGACATCATGGGCAAGAGAGACGAACTCATCGGCAAATATGCGGACCAAATCCGCGGCAAACTGGGCATGGAGCCCGATATGGACCTGCTGCGCAAGGTCACCATCGGCTGCGGGCCGTCCATCTACAACCGCGACGCCTCGACCGTCGCGGGCTCGGACCCGAAAGAGCTGGAGACCGTGCGCAAGAATTTCGTGGCCGGGAAGCTCGGCGTGACCGACTCGGCGCGCGCCGAAGCGGCCGTCAACAAAGTCATGGACCTCTACAAGGCCAAGGGCGTGCGCACGAAATACCGCGCCGTGGTCTATTACCTGCTGGCCAAGGAGCTCGGACGCGAGAGCGTTTACGCCTAGGCCAGCCCTCACTCACTCATTTACCGAGAAGCCGCCGTCCTACACCCCGTCGGACGCCGGCCCAACAGAGCGGGTCCCGGTCCGGGAGTCCAACCGAGCTACCCTTCGGTTGCGGACCGGATCTGCCTCATGTGGAACCGTCGCCCTCTCCCACCTGAAGGGCGGCGGTTTTTACTCGCCCATCTCTGCGAGTTGCTCCAGCTTCAGCGCCAGACCTTCGGACAGCAGGTCCAGCTTCTCCTTGCGCACGCCTTGTTCGAGCGCGGCGACGGGGCGACCGGTATTGGCGGACAGGTGCATCCAGTTGCCGCCCGCATGCTCCGGCCAGTCCGGCAGGCCCTCGCCATTGGGATCGCCATTGCGCGCGAAGTTCGCCCAGTAGCCCGTCATGACATCGGTGAGCGCCGCGTCGTCATCGGTAATGCCCAGAACAGCCTCATGGCTGTCGAAGACGAAGGGGATTTCGGCGGCGTGGAACGCGCCCAGCGTCTGCTTGTCCGACGGCGGCACGCGGGAGAAGAAATAGGCCCAGCTCGGCGCGCCGGCCTCGGCATTGGCGCGCAATGCAAAGCGCACATTGGTGCCGAAGATCTCGTCGCCCATCCATTGCGTTCCGGCCGCCTCGAAATCCTCATGCAGCGGGTAGGCGTCGAGCAACTCGCCCGCCGTATTGGGGTAGGCCTCGCGCAGCCGCGTCTCTAGCTCCTCGCGCGAGCCCGGCTCCAGCCCTTCCAGCCACACGCTGGGCTGCGGATCGTCGGGGAAGAACAGCGTGCCCTCATCCGAGTTATAGCCCGCCATGAAGGGCACGGCGTTGATCTGTCCCGTTGCGAAGGCCAGCCCGACCGACTGCGGAAACACCACGCCGTCGCGGATGTGGTGGAAGCCGTCCGCCGCGTCATCGGGCAGGTTGTCCATGATGGTCTGGGCAGGCACCGCGCGCAGCTCTGCCGCCGCGGGTCCGTCCAGCCCCAGCGCGTCCGCGACCCGAACACCATTGGCGTGGCCCGACGGCCAGCCCTCCGGCACGGGCGCATCGGGTCCGTCGAGCTGGCTCATATGATAGGTCGAGGCGCCCGACTGCGCGATGGCGCGGTGGAACAGGCCGGAGGCCAGCGGCGTGCTCATCATCTCTGTCACCGACCACGCGCCCGCGCTTTCGCCGAAGACGGTCACGTTGTCCGGATCGCCGCCGTAAGCGCTGATGTTGTCCCGCACCCATTTCAGCGCCGCCACTTGGTCGAGGCTGCCGTAATTGCCCGACACGCCTCTGGGGTCGTCCGCGGACAGCGCCGGATGCGCCATGTAGCCGAACGCGCCCAGCCGGTAGTTGATCGTCACCAGCACCACGCCGTGCTCCACCAGCCCGTTGGCCTGGTAGTAGGGGAAATCGGCCGAGCCGAACTGGTGCCCGCCGCCATGGATCCACACCATGACCGGCGCGTCGGTAAGCCCCGTGTCCGTGCGCACATTGAGGTAGAGGCAGTCCTCGCTCATGGGGGCGGGCGTTTGCGCGGCCACCACGCGTTTGATGGCGAAACTCTTGAGCGCCGACAGGCCGTGCCCGTCGATCAGCCGCGCGACGAAACCGTCCTCAGTTCCCGCCGGCTGCATGCAGCGCGCCCCGAACTGGCTGGCGTCGCGGGTCTCGGTCCACCGCGGCGCGGGCGCGGGCGGACGCCAGCGCAAGTCGCCCACGGGCGGCGCGGCGAAGGGGATACCCTGATAGGACACGATATCAGGATCGTCGGAGAGAACACCCTGCACTGGTCCTTGCGGCGTGGCGAGCACCTCGCTCAACTCCGCCTCCTGCGCACCGCAGCTCGCGAGCAGCAGGGCGCCCGCGAGCAGGAGCGCCCTATTCATGAAACACCACGCCCTCGGACAGCGCCACGCGGTCCGTGCGGCAGGTATTGGACGGATGGTCGTCGGCATAGCCGAAGCTCATGCCAAACAGGATTCCATGTTCGTCCGGGATGCCCAGCAGCTTTTTGACCGGCGCGGGAAACTGCCCCAGCGCGCCCTGCATGCAGGACTGGATGCCGTTCTCCTCCAGCAGCAGCGACAGCGTCTGGGCGTAGATGCCCATGTCGACCGCGCCCATGATGCCGAGATATTTCTCCATGGTGAAAAACGCGCCGTGCGGTGCGCCGAAGAACTGCCAGTTGCGGCCCATGGCCTGCATGCGCGCGGCCTTGTCCTCGCGCGCGATACCCATCGCTCCGTAGAGCGCCATGGCCGAGCCCCATTGCCGGTCCTTGTGCGCGCCCGCATATTTGACGTTCCAGTCGAACTCCGGGGACGGCCCCTTGCCGCTCATCACCTCGGCCAGCATGGCGCCCGAGACCTTGTCGCGCATCTCGCCCGACACGACATGGACCTGCCAGGGCTGGGTGTTGCAGTTCGACGCCGCCCGCAGGCTCTGCGTGAAGATGCGGTCGAGCAGCTCTTGCGGCACGGGGTCCGGTTTGAACCCCCGTGCGGAGTAGCGTGTGTCGAGAAGATCGGGGAGTGTGGCTGTTTGCATGGTGAAGGGCTTAGCGCGTCGCCCCGTGCCGCGCCAAGCCCTTCGCACCGCCCATCAGGGCGGTGATGTGGTGTGTCTGCCGCGCCTAGCGGATCGCCTTGTAGACATTGTCCAGCCGCCCACCGAGCTTCTGAACATCGGCCGCACCCAGATGGCCCGCGCGCTGCGAACCCTTGGCGCAGTTGTTGAGCGCCAGCAGGTGGTCGGCATAGATGCGGTCCTTGTCCATTTTTCCGTTCGTGAATCCCGCGCGGATCGCTTTTTCGCCCTCCGCCATCATCTGGTCGACCTTGGCCTTGTCATAGCCGAAGGCGGCGGATTGGGCATAGGTGTCGGCCATGCCGGCCTTCACCACGCCGTTGAGGTGTTTGGAGTATTTGGTCAGGCTGTCCACCGCTTCGGATTTCGCCGTGCCCGTCACGCGGTCATCCGCCTTGATCGTCTTGGCCGCCATCTCGGCATAGATCGCGCAATTGCCCGGCTGGTAGCCGCGATTGGCATGCGCGGTGGCGGGAAGCGCGATGTTGGCGACAATCAGTGCGGCGAGAACATATTTCGTTTTCATGGGGTGCTCCCTTGGTTTTCCTGACCGCTCTCTAGGCCGACTGTGCAGCCCGAACTTGTGAATTTCATCACAGGCGCATGACATTTTCAGCCGAACCAGCGCTGCCTCGCCTCCGCCAGCCCGTGATAGCGTGGCTGGTCGATGGTCAGCCGCTCGACGGTGCTCAGCCGCAAGTGGTCCCAGACCGGGCCGGAGCGCCAGTCCACAGTCCCGTCCGCGAGCGCCGCATTCAGCGCGTCCTCGC
>JAHDEU010000098.1 GCA_020628635.1 Hellea sp.
GGAAACTCCGCTTGATCATGGGCGAGTTGACGATCCAGTCATCCAGATCGTCGTCCAGCAGCGCGCCGTCCAGCACGCCGTCGAGCGTGTTCACCGGCTCCAGCGAGGTGATGGTCAGCGCGTAGTCGGTGATGGTGAAATTGATCGGCGCCAGCCCCAGCCGCTCCATGCGTTTGGTCAGCAGGAAACCCAGCGCGTTGTTGACCTTGCGTCCCTCGAATGTGTGCACGACGAGGACGTGGTCGTTGCGGTCGAAGAAGCTCTCCACGAGCAGGCCATCGTCAGGCGGCAGTTCGGAAAACAGGCTCTGCAGCGTCAGCCATTGCTGGACCTGTTCCGGCAGGCGGTGCCAGAGCGAGACGTTGCTCACCACCTCCCGCACGCCGTCGCCCAGATAGGTCGAGAGCGGCATCATCCCGCCCGCATATTGCGGGATCTTGGGACGGGCGCGCTTGGCCGGAACCGCCTCCACCGCCATGTCGCGAATGCCCTGATAGCGCAGCGTTTCTCCGGCAAAGGCGAAGGTGTCGCCGGGGTTGAGGTTGATGACGAAGCGCTCCTCGATCTCGCCCACCACCCGCCCGCGCTTGGACTTGGAGGACGGCAGGCGGCGGACCTTGAGCTTGGCATATTCGACAATGGTGCCGATGTTCATGCGGTGGCGGCGCGCGGCATATTTGTCGGTGATGGTGTAGCCGCGCGAGGTGGACTTGAGCCGCTTGAACCGCTCGTAGTTCTTCAGCGCGTAGCCGCCGTCGACCGCAAATGAGAGGATGGCGTCGAAGTCGGCCTTGGTCACGTCGCGATAGGGCCAGGCGGAGCGGATCTCGGCCAGGGCCTCGCGGCGCTTTATCTTGCCCGCGCAGCCGCGGTTGACGAGATACTGCACGACTACGTCCATCGATCCGGCCGTGTACTCCGCGCCGTCGCGGTGGCCGTCGGCGATGGCACGAATGGCCACGTCGCATTCCACGACTTCCAGCGGATTGGTCGGGACCAGCACGGCGCGGGATGCTTCGTCGATGCGGTGGTTGGACCGACCGATGCGCTGCAGCAATCGCGACACGCCCTTGGGCGCGCCGACCTGGATGATCACGTCCACGTCGCCCCAGTCGATGCCCATCTCCAGCGCGGATGTGCTGATGACCGCGCGCATCTTGCCCGCCGCGACCAGCGCTTCGGTCTTGCTCCGGCGTTCGCGCGACAGGCTGCCGTGATAGATGCCGATGGGAAGGTTGTCCTCGTTGATGGACCAGAGCTGCTGGAACAGGATTTCGGCCTGGGCGCGGGTATTGACGAACACGATGGCGGAGTTGGCGGCCTTCACCTCGCGGTAGATGTCGCCCAAGGCAAACCGCGCCGAATGGCCGCCCAGCGGGAATTTGCCCTCGGGTTCGATGATGGTCACCACCGGCGGCACGTCGCCCGCGACTTCGACCAGTTCGGCGGGCTGTCCTGTTGGCCCGAGCCAGGCGGCGGCCTTTTCGGGTTCCGCCACGGTCGCCGACAGCCCGAAGCGCACATGGTCCGGGGCCAGCGTCTTGAGACGCGCCAGCGCCAGCGCCGTGAAGTCGCCGCGCTTGCCGGTCGTGAAGCTGTGCATCTCGTCGATGACCACGCATTTCAGCGACGCGAAGTAGTCGGCCGCGTCGTCATAGCTCAGCAGCAGCATCAGGCTCTCCGGCGTGGTCAGCAGCATGTCCGGGGGCTTTTTGCGCTGCTTGGTGCGCTGGTAGCTCTTCGTGTCGCCCGTGCGCACGCCGATGGTGACGGGCAGGGACATGTCGCCCACCGGCTTCATCAGGTTGCGCTCGATGTCGTTGGTCAGCGCCCTGAGCGGCGAGATGTAGAGCGTGTGGAGCGCGGGTTCGGCGTCCTCAGGCTTGTCCGCGAGGTCGCAGAGGCTTGCGAGAAACCCAGCCAGCGTCTTGCCGCCGCCGGTCGGGGCGATCAGCAGCGTGTCGCGGCCGCGCGCGAACTGCTCGACCATGCGCCGCTGGTAGGGCCGGATGGTCCAGTCGCGTTCCCAGAACCAGTCCTGGATGGATTGCGGGATGAGGCTCACGGGTAGGATACGCGCGGGGGAGGGCGCGCGTTGCGCGGCGTGGGGGAAGGGCGCGCTTCGCGCGGTTTTTTTGATTTGTCACCTCTCCGACCTCCGCTGCGCTCCGGCCACCTCTCCTTTTGGAGAGGAGTTGGATAGGCATAGCCATTTCTCCAAACTCCTCTCCTCAAAGGAGAGGTGGGCTCGCAAGCGACGCGCGCGAGGTCGGAGAGGTGACGACATCAAAGAGCCGCGCGAAGCGCGTCACTCCCTGACTGATAGCACATTCCCGACACCCCCCTCATCCCGGGCTCGACCCGGAATCCATCAACCGGTCTCACCCGATGCGCCCACCGGAGATGGATGCCGGATCACGTCCGGGATGAGGGAAATCGATAGACCGAGGGCAACAGCAACCGACCGTCTCGCAACCCACCGCCCGCTCGCCCGTAACCTTCCCATGGCACTCGACCCCGAAGACTGGATGGCCGTGCGTGACGGGCAGTTCTACTGCGTGCCGGCCGACACTTACGTCGATCCGATGACGCCCGTGGACCGCGCCGTGATCACTCATGGTCACGCGGATCACGCGCGCAAGGGTCACGGCCGCGTCTGGGCGACGCCTGAAACCGTCGATATCATGCGCACGCGCTACTATATCAGCGAAGAGACCGAGGCGACCAAGCTGCGCTATCACGAGCGGCATGATCTCGGCGGCGGGGTGACGCTGTGGTTCGCCTCCGCGGGCCATATTCTCGGGTCAGCCCAAGCCGTATTCGAATATCAGGGCCAGCGCATCGTCGCGGCGGGCGACTTCAAGCGCCATCCCGACCCGACCTGCGAACCCTTCGAGGTCGTGCCCTGCGACGTGTTCATCACCGAAGCCACATTCGCACTGCCCGTCTTCCAGCACCCGCCGCTGGAAGCCGAAGTGGAAAAGCTGCTGCGCACCATGGCGACGCTGCCCGATGCCACAATCATTCTCGGCGTCTATGCGCTGGGCAAGTGTCAGCGCGTGATGAAGACGCTGCGGCTCGCGGGATACGACAAGCCCTTCTACCTGCACGGCGCGCTGCGTCGGCTGACGGAACTCTATGAGAACTATGGCCAGGACTTCGGCGAGTGGCGGATGGTCTCGGACTTTCCCCGCTCCGACAAGGACCGCTACCGCAACCACATCGTGCTGTGCCCGCCCGCGCAAGTGAACGACCGCTGGTCCCGCCGCTTCGCCGACCCGATCCCGGCAGCCGCCTCAGGCTGGATGCAGATACGCGCAAGGGCGCGGCAGAAGCGCGTGGAGCTGGGCATGGTGTGTTCCGACCACGCCGACTGGAACGACCTTATCCGCACCTGCAAGGAGACCGAGGCTGGTATGGTGTGGATCACCCACGGCCGGGTGGAAGCGCTGGAATATGCGCTGCGGCAAGAGGGCATTCCGGCCAAGGGGCTGCACCTGATCGGCATGGAGGAGGAGGCGGGTGACTGACGTGTCGACGCTCCATCATGTCATCCTTGCCAAGCCAGCTCGGAGCCAGGACCCATTGGCGGCTTGCGGACTTGTCTGGGCTGACCGAGGTGAGAACCGTCCGCCCATCTCCCTCCCCCGAGCAGGGGGAGGTGGGACGGGACGCGCAAGCGTCACGGCTCGGTGGGGGGTGCCCCGCTTTGGAGCTTCGCACCAAGCCTCACGTTCAGCGCACCCCCCACCGACCTTTCTCCCCAGCGGTCGAAAGTCCACCTCCCCCTGCTCGGGGGAGGGATATATGAGGGGGAGCACCCCATGAGCTTCGCCGACTTCTCAGACTTGCTGGACGATCTCTACTTCACCAATTCCAACCTGTCGAAGCAGGCGATCTTCGCGGACTATCTGCGGCGCACGCCGGACCCGGATCGGGGCTGGGCGCTGGCGGCGATCGGGGGGACGCTGTCGTTCGATCTGTTCAAGCGCAACCTCGTCAAGTCGCTGATGGAGGAGCGGATGGACCCCTATCTGTTCCAGCTGTCCCGCCACTATGTCGGCGAGATGTCTGAGACGGTCGCGCTCGCCTGGCCGCAAAGCGAAGAGCCCACACGCCTCAACCGCCTGCCGGACCTCCACGAGGTCATCGAGGAGTTCAAGGTGCGCGACCGGGCAGGCATCCGCGACTACCTCATCCGCCTGCTCGACAACATGTCCCCGCCCCAGCGCTGGGCGCTGCTCAAGCTCGGCACGCGGGGCCTGCGGATCGGCATGAGCGCGCGCACGGTCAAGAAGACGCTGGCCGACATGGCGGGCGTGGATGTGGGCGTGGTGGAGGAGCTGTGGCACGGGCTCTCCCCGCCTTACGAGTCGCTGTTCGCCTGGATCGACGGGCAAGCCGACATGCCCGACATCTCCAACGTGCTGACCTACTCGCCCGTCATGCTGTCCCACCCGATCGACGAGGACAAGGACCTGGGCGGCCTTGCCCCCGACACCCACGCGGCCGAGTGGAAATGGGACGGCATCCGCGTGCAGGTCGCGGGGATGGGCGGCGAGGCGCGCATCTATTCGCGCACGGGCGACGACATCTCCCACAGCTTCCCCGACCTCGCCGCGACCGTGAACTGGGACGCGGTGATCGACGGCGAGCTCCTGGTCCGGCCCGCCAATGAATCCGGGGAGCGCGAGATCGGCAGCTTCAACGACCTGCAACAGCGCCTTGGCAAGAAGAAGCCGTCCGCCAAGCTCATGCGAGACAAGCCCGCCCACCTCATCGCCTATGACATCATCTCCGAGGACGGCGTGTCCTTCCGCGACCAGACGCTGGACGAGCGGCGCGAGCGGCTCACGGCGTTCATCGAGAAGCGCAATCCCGACTATTACTCACTGTCCGACCGCCTCGACTGGAGCACCGTCGATGACCTGCGGGAGTTGAGGGAGGAGGCCGCCGCCAGCGAAGGCCTCAAGGAAGGCCTGATGATCAAGCGGCGCGACAGCGTCTATGTGGCGGGCCGCCCGAAACACGCCTGGTACAAGTGGAAGCGCGAGCCGTTCCTGCTCGATGCCGTGCTGATGTATGCGCAGCGCGGCACCGGTAAGCGCTCCTCCTACTATTCCGACTACACGTTCGGGCTCTGGGGAGAGAAGAACGGCGAGGAGACCCTGCTGCCCATCGGCAAGGCCTATTTCGGGTTCACGGACGAGGAGCTCGCCCAACTCGACAAGTGGATCAGAAACCACAAGGTCGCCCGCTACGGGCCGGTGCAGGAAGTCGACAAGGAGCTGGTCTTCGAAGTCGCTTTTGATTCCGCCCACGTCTCCCCGCGCCACAAATCCGGCTATGCGCTGCGCTTCCCGCGCATATCGCGCATCCGCTGGGACAAGCCCGCCCACGAAGCCGATCGCATCCCGGCGCTGGAGGCGCTTGTGGGAAAATAGCACAACATTTGATGCGCCCCTGCATGCGGCGGCCCGCCGCGCGCAAAGTCTTGGAACGGACTCGCCGGAACACCGTTGATTAGGCGAGCGGGCTCCCCTCCCGCACAAATCACCGGGGCGACGATATCCGGCGCCCGTCACACGCAATCAAAGGACGACACGAACCCCATGGGCCATCAACTCAACAACCTCAAAGACCTCTACATCCTGGAGCTCAAGGACCTCTACAACGCCAACAAGCAGGCCAATGCCACGACCGAGAAGCTGCACGGCGCGGCCACCAATTCCGAGCTGAAGGATGCGCTGGAGCGCTCCATCAAGGGCACCAACAAGGGCAATGAGCACATCCGCGCCATTGTCGAGAGCCACGACGAAAAGCCGACCGGCCACAAATGCAAGGGCATGGAAGGCCTGACGACCGAAGCCGAAGAGCACGTCCTGAAGGGCGAGTTCGGCGACGACGACGTGCGCGACGCCATGCTGATCAGCCAGTACCAGCGCATGGCCCACTACGCGATCACGGGCTACGGCACGGTCGAAGCCTTCGCCAAGCGCCTCGGCCTCGAGGACGACGCCAAGAAGCTGGGCAAGTGCAAGGAAGAAACCATCGAGGGCGACCTGAAGTTCTCCCAGATGGCCGAAGGCAAGAACGGCATCAATGCCGACGCCATGGCGTAGGGCTCACGCCCCCACCAAACAACGTGTGACCGCGTAGTACCGTCCAGATACACATGTCACCACGTCAACCGCTCTCCCCATCCGGGGCGGGCGGTTTTTTCGTTTCTGAGGGCCGTGCAAATTCGCAGTGGCGCATGCGCGCCCGCCCGCGCTAGATACGCGCCATGCCAAACCGCCGGGATAGCGACATGACGGACGGAACCGACTCGGATCTCGGCCTGTCGGCGGTTGCGCTGGCGGGTGCGGAGATGGGCGAGTTCCCGGGCCATCCGCTGCGGCTGGACGACGCCGAGAACATGCTCAAATCCAGCTTCCGCACCATGGCGCTGTTCGAATTCTTCGCCGACCTGCAGCGCCCCGCCTCCATTGGCGAGATCGCCGAAAACCTCAACATGCCGCAATCCTCCGCGTCCGCTCTGGCCAAGAGCCTGCAGGACAGCGGCTATCTGGAGCGCGACGTGGCCAGCCGGGCCTTCTACCCCACGCTGCGCGTGTCGTTCCTCGGTGACTGGCTGCTGAAGATGGCGGGCCTGCCGGAAGGGTTCGCGGACAATCTCGCGCGGCTGTCCGAAACCCTGGGCGAAACCGTGTTCCTCGCCATGCGCAACGGCATCTACTCGCAATATATCTACACCCACCACGGCGCGGGGCCCGTGAGAAAGCATGTGGAGACCGGGTCCGTGCGCCCGCTCGTCTGCGCGGCGACCGGCTACGCCATGCTGATCGGCGACACGGACACGGATATCGGCAAGCTGGTGCGCCGCACCATTCACGAGGTCGACAACCCATTCTGGAAGGAAACCGCGCCGGCCGCCGTGGAAGGCGTGCAGACCGCCCGCGCCAAGGGCTACGCCGTCGCCATCGGCCCGACGCGGGCATCCACCGGCGGCATCGCCGTCGCGCTCCCCTCGCGCGGGGTGCGGCGCAATCTGTGCGTGGGCGTCGGAGGTCCGGCAGAAGAGATCGCGGCAAAAGAAGCGGAGATCGCACCCGTGTTGCGGGGGTTCGTGGCAGGGCTGCCAAGGAGCATTGAGGATGCAATCCTCGGGAGAGCCGCGCTCTCCCGCCTGGTGAGCCCATGAACTGACCGCGCCACAACAGAAACACCCGCTCTGAGCGAAGCGAAGGGCTGTAGTGGTGTTTCTGTTAGCGTCCGACGCAGGAGGACCGTCCAGCGCCGCTGGAACCCCGCCCTATGGGGCGGGACGAGCGCGCAGCGGTCGAGCTTAAATGGTCGGGCTGTCGCCCGGCTTTTTTGTTTTCGTCACCCCTCCGACCTTGTGTCGCTGCGCTCCACA
>JAHDEU010000099.1:0-5722 GCA_020628635.1 Hellea sp.
GCGCATGGGCGCTCTCGTGTGCGGCGCATGTGGCGGCATTGCAAGCGGGGCGCGGCAAGGGTGTGGCCTTTGCGCGGCGATCACGATGTCGTGGGAGTGGCTTGCTCCCGCGCCCCTCTTGCGCGACAACGGGTCCGGGGGCTTGTCGAGGAGTATCGCATGCCACCTGTCGCACACAGCTATCAAAGCCCTATCGCACTGACGCTCGCCTCCCTGCTGGTCACGGCCTGCGGCAGTTCGAGCGGCCCGCCTGCGCCGGAGCCCGAACCGCAGACCAACACCCCGCCCGTCTTCAGCTCGCCGACGTCCGCGAGCGTGCCGGAGAACAGGGTGGAGACCGGCCTGACCGTTCAGGCGAGCGACGCGGACGGAGATGGGATAAGCTACAGCATCGTGTCCGAATCGACCGACGCCGCGCTGTTCTCCATCGATGCGGCCACGGGCAGTCTGAGTTTCCGCGACGCGCCCGATTTCGAACGGCCCGCAGACGAGGACGGCGACAATGACTACGCGCTCGCCGTGCGCGCCGATGACGGCGCGGGCGGCACGACCGATGCGGCGCTCACCATCACCGTGACGGATGTGGAGCAGTCGGCGCGGTTCGTGCGGGTCGGCACGGGCCTGCCGCAGCCGATCTACCTGACCGGGCTGGGCGACGGCTCGGACCGCGTGCTGGTCTATTCGCGCCGCGGGCGCATCGACATTCTGGATCCCGGAACGGGCACGGTCGAGGCCGCGCCCTTCGCCGATCTGGGCGACAGCGTGGGCGACGCGCTGTCTGGCGAGGGCGGGCTGCTGGGCGCGGCCTTTGCGCCCGACTTCGCCACGTCGCGCGCGCTCTACGTCAATGCCACCAACAATGACGGCGACACGGAAATCCGGCGCTACACGCTGGAGGCGGGCCGCGACGACCGGCTGGATCCGGCCAGCGAGATGCTGGTCCTCCGCATCGACCAGCCGCTGTCCAACCACAATGCCGGATGGATCGGCTTTGCGGGCGATGGCATGCTGATCATACCGACAGGCGATGGCGGCGGGGGCGGCGACCCGCTGGAGAACGCGCAGGACACGCAAAGCCTGCTGGGCAAGGTGCTGCGGATCGACGTGGGCGGCGACGACTTCCCGGCGGACGACACCGCCAATTACGCCGTTCCCTCGGGCAATGCCTTTGCGAACGCCGCGGACGGCCGCGCGGAGATCTTCGCCACCGGACTGCGCAACCCGTTCCGCGCCAGCTTCGATTCCGCCACGGGCGACCTGCTGATCGGGGATGTCGGCCAGAACGCCGTGGAGGAGATCAGCCGGTTGTCGCTTGATGCGCCCGGCACGAATTTCGGCTGGAACGTGCGCGAGGGCACGCGCGCCTTTCGCGGGATGAGCACAGATACGCTGACCGACCCGGTCGCGGAATACCCGCACGGCTCCGGCCCGTTCGAGGGGCGCTCGGTCGCGGGCGGCTATGTCTATCGCGGGCCTGTCGAAGCGCTCCAGGACCAATATGTGTTTGGCGATTTCGTGTCGGCCAATATCTGGTCGGTCCCGGTGGACGATCTGGTGATTGGCGAAACGCTCGGCAATCTGGATTTCACCCGCCAGACCGATGCGCTCGCGCCAGACGAAGGCTCGGCCACGCGGCTGACCAGCTTCGGGCTGGACGATGCGGGCAATCTCTACCTGCTGTCGCTGGGCGGGGACGTATTCCGGCTGGAGGCGGACGAGTAGCTAGCGAGACGCCCAGGCCCGCTCCTCCGCACTGATGCGTATCGTCAGGACCATGGCGTTGAGCGCGCCGAACACGGCCGCGACTTCCCACAGGCCGAGCACGAGCGGGGCGACCAGGATTTCCGCGATCACCAGCATGTAGTTGGGATGCGGCACAAAGCCGAACGGCCCCTTGGTCACGCGGTGCTCATTCCGCAGCACGATGATGCGCGTCGTCCAGCGCTTTCCCAGCGTGCCGAGGATATAGATCCGCAGCACCTGCAGCACGGCATATACACCCAGCCACACATAGCTGACCGGATTGTCGTGGCCGAACCAGAGCATGGTGGCGATCCAGAGAGCGTGGACCGCCACGATCAGCGGGTAGTGTCCGGGGCTGTGCTCGACGCCTCCGGCCGCGATCAACCGCTTGGTGTTGCGCGTGGCGATGGGCAGCTCGATGAGTCGCTCTAGTATCACGTAAGCCAGGAAGAGGACCGCGACGGTGTTCATCCTAGCTCACCCAGATCGGCGTGAACCCGGCCGAAAAGCCCGGCCCCAGCGCGCAGGCCAGCAGCGGCTTGCCGGACCCCTTGGCGTCGCCGCGCTCCAGTACGCGTTTGAGCACGAAGAGCACGGTTGGCGCGCTCATATTGCCGTAGTCCGTCAGGATGTCCCGCTCCACGTCGAGATAGCCCTGGCCCAGCTCGAGGCTGGCTTCCAGCGCGTCCACGACCTTCGCCCCGCCGGGATGGGACACGATGCGGCCCAGCCCTTCATGTGTGAGCTCCATGGCGGACAGCGCATGGTCGGCGGCCGCGCGGAATTCGGATGTGACAAAGTCCGGAATGCTCCGGTCGAAGACGACGCCGAGCCCGTCCTCGTCCACCTCCCAACCCATGATGGGAAGCGTGTCGTCCCAGGTCTTGGACGCCCCGCGCCCGATGCGGATCGCTGTTTCTTCGCCGGACAGGCACATCGCCGCCGCGCCGTCGCCGAACAGGATGGTCGCGATGATGTCGGCTTTTTTCGGGCGCGCCTTGCGGAAATGCAGCGTGCAGGTCTCGATGACAACCAGCAGCACTTTTGCTGCCGGGTTGGCGGCGGCCAGCTCCCGCGCCGTGTTCAACCCGCCAATCCCGCCCGCGCAGCCCAGCCCGAAGAGCGGCACGCGCAGGCAGTCGTCGCGAAAGCCCATCTCGCCCTTGGCCTGCGCATCCAGCGTGGGCGTGGCGATGCCGGTGGAGCTGACCGTGACGAGGATATCGACGCTGTCCGCCGTCCATCCGGCCTTGTCCAGCGCCTGCGCCGCCGCGTCGATATAGAGCGCCTTGGCCCCACTCATGTAGCGCGCATTGCGGTCGGTCCAGCCTTGCGCATTCTCGAACCAGTCGAACGGCGCGACCGAGTAGCGCATGCGCACGCCCGACGTGTCGAAGACGGGGGCAAGCCGCTCAAACCCCTTGAAGCGCGGCCCCAATATTTCATGCGCCCGGTCCCGCACCTCGTCCTGGGGCAGGGCGTGGGGCGGCACGCAGGTCGATAGCCCGTGGAGGAAGACAGTCATTGCGCCCAGCTTGGCGCATATGCACCCGCACCGCTAGGGCGCGCCTCCGCCAAGCGACCATGCGTTAACGCAGGTGGCCGTCGCATCCGCACCCGCCATTCACAATCTTGCAATTGACGTGGAGCCCGCACGGCCCGACACGATAGCCAAACGCAACCGAGGACCCCATGACCGACCTGCTCACCTACACGCTCGAAGATGACGTCGCGACCATCCGGCTCGACGACGGCAAGGCCAATGCCTTTTCCAACGCCATGTTCGACGCCGCCAATGCCGCGCTCGACCAGGCGGAAGGGGAAGCCAAGATCATCGTGCTGCGCGGGCGCGACGGCATCTTCTCCGCCGGCTACAATCTCAAGGAGCTGATGCTGGGCGGCGAGACTGCGGTGAACCTGGTCAGGCGCGGCTCGGAATTCGCCGTGCGCATGATGCGCTCGCCCAAGCCGATCATCACGGCGGGCGACGGGCATATCGTGGCGCTGGGCGCGTTCCTGTTCCTCGCCGCCGACTACCGCATCGGTAAGCGTGGCCCCTTCACCGTCGGCCTGCCCGAAACCGCCAAGGGCCTGCCCATGCACAATTTCGGCCGCGAGCTCGCAGCACCCCGCCTCTCGCGCCGCCACTTCTCCCGCTCCTTCATCAATGGCGAGATGTTCAGCCCCGAGACCGCTGTCGATGTCGGCTTCCTCGACGAGGCCGTGGACGATGTCGACGCGGCCATTGCCAAGGCCGTCGCCTATTTCCGATCCGTCTCCCTGCACGCCTTTGCCATCAACAAGCCGCGCGGCCACCAGACGCTCTACCCCGTGCTGGAGCAGGCGATCGAGGACGATATGGATTTGAAAGTCGGCTGATGGAGCGCAGGTCCTACGACCTAAGCGACGGCCAGATATCGGCGCTGCATTTCGGCAATGTCAGCCAGCCCGTCCAGATCGTGCTGTGCCACGCCAATGGCTTCAACGCGCGGAGCTACCGCGTGCTGCTGGAAAGCCTCGGCGTCCACGCCGTTGCGCTGGATTTGCGCGGACATGGGCAGTCGCAGCTCCCGACCGATCCGCACAGCCTCGCGAGCTGGGACATCTTCGCGGACGACATCGCGCAGTTCTTCGAGCGTTATGTCGAGCGGCCCGTCGTGCTGGCCGGGCATAGCTACGGCGCGGTGAGCGGCATTCTCTCGCTGCCGCGCACGCGCCATAAAGTGCGCGGATATGTGGGCTTCGATCCCGTTCTGGTGCCGTGGCTGTTCCGGGTGGCCGCCCGCACCGCGCCGGGCCGATCCTATATGAAAAAGCGCATTCCCATCGCGCGCAAGGCGGGCACGCGGACGCGGGAGTTCGACAGCGTGGAGGCCGCGTTCGAGCGCTATTCCGGGCGCGGTGCGTTCAAAGGCATGCCGGACGCGGTGCTGCGCGATTACCTGACCGGCGGGCTTCAGCCGGAAGCAGACCGCATGGTGCTGGCCTGCGCACCGGAATGGGAGCAGGCGATCTTTGTCGCGCAGAGCCACAATCTCTGGCCCTGCCTGCCGCTGCTGCCGGACAATTCGCGGGTCATATTCGCGGGCGCGCGCGGCAAGGTCAGCACAGCCGGACAGCGCGCCGCCATGGCCCGCAAACAGCCCGCTATCTCCGTCGAATTCGAAGCGGAACGCGCGCATCTGTTTGCGCTGTCCGATCCGGACTTCGCGGCTGACGTCCTGCGCTCCGTGCTGAACGGCTAGCTCGGAGCCAACGCCGTCGCGGCCTTGCCCAACAGCCGCTCCATCTGCGCGGGCTCCGGCTTGGTCAGCTTGCGCGTGTTCAGGTCGAACAGCGCACCTGCCGCATAGCCGCTGGCGATGGCCTTTCCGGTCGCCACGTCCACGACATTGTGCATGATCAGGCGGATATAGTGTTCCGCGCCGACGAGAGCCGGCATCAGTGCATAGGCCGTTCCGACACCGGCGAAGGCGTGCATCCTCAGCCGTATCTCCAGCACCACGCCCGACCCGCCTGCCGCCGCGTAAGATGGGTCCGAGAACTCCGGCCAGCCTTCGGAGAACCAGCCCAAAGTCGTCGTCACCCGGCGGAAGATGCGCGAGAACGGCACATGGCCCGCGGGCACGGCGTCGTCCGGCATGAACACGCCGCCGCCAATGTCGCGCGCGCCGGCCTCGGCCAGTTCGCCCGCTGTTCGCGCAATGTAGTCCGCCTCCAGATCGATATTCCGCGCCCGCGCCGGGGCGGGCAGCTGATCCGTATGCGCATCCGCCTTCGCCCGCAGCCTCGAGGGCCAGCGAAAGGGCTTGTCCGTCGGCAGGTAAACGTGCTCCACCACCTCGTTCAGTGTCGCTGCGATGCGGCCGTCGATATGGTACATGACGTGTCCGACGCGCGCCGTGGTCTCACCGAGCGACACCAGCGCGCTCTCGATCCGCAGGGGAGAGCCGGGCCGCGCCTCGGCGAGATATTTGAT
>JAHDEU010000099.1:5822-7417 GCA_020628635.1 Hellea sp.
GAATGCACTGTCACCTCCGGGCCGCCTTCGCTAAAGCGCCCGCCATGGCCTCCCCGATCTACAAGATTTTCCGCCCCGACGCGTGGGCCGCGCTGGAAACGGCCGGCACGACGCTGGGCGCGCCGGTCGATCTGTCGGACGGCTACATCCATTTCAGCGGCGCGGACACGCTGGCCGAGACGCTCTCCAAATGGTTCGCGGGCGCGGGTCCGGTGGTGATCGCCGAAGTCGATGCGGACCGACTCGATGATTTGCGCTGGGAGCCGTCGCGCGGCGGGGCTCTGTTCCCGCATCTCTACGGCGCGCTCGATCTGGCTCATGTGAAGCGTCACTGGACCGTGGAACCCAATGCGGACGGCGCGCACAGCCTGCCGGGAGAGATCGCATGAGCGTGTTCTACCGCGCCGGGACCGGACTGCTGCGCCGCCTGCCGGCCGAACGTGCGCACATGACGACCGTGCGCTTGCTGCGCGCGGGGCTCGGCCCGAAGTCGCCGTCGATCGATCGGCCCGAGCTGCACACGACTGTTGGCGGGCTGCAGATGCCCAATCCAGTCGGGCTCGCCGCCGGTTTCGACAAGAATGCGGACGTGCCGGACGCCATGCTGCGCGCGGGCTTCGGGTTCGTCGAATGCGGCACGGTCACGCCGCGCCCGCAGATCGGCAATGCCAAGCCGCGCCTGTTCCGCCTCTCGGAACACGACGCCGTCATCAACCGCATGGGGTTCAACAATGCCGGGCTGGCCGCCTTCGAGCGCCGCCTCCAAAAGCGCGCCGGGCGGCCGGGCCTGGTCGGAGCCAATCTCGGCGCGAACAAGGACAGCACGGACCGCGTGGCGGATTATGTCACGGGACTGGAGAGGCTGTGGGGACTGTCTGACTATTTCACCATCAACATTTCCAGCCCCAACACGCCGGGCCTGCGCAAGCTGCAGGGCGCGGACGAGATGGACGAGCTGCTCGGCCGGCTGCAGGAAGCGCGCGAGACATTGCGTACCGATGACGAGGATTTCCCGCTCTTCCTCAAGGTCGCGCCGGACCTGACGGAAAGCGCCGTCCCGCGCGTGGTCGAGCAGGTGCGCGGCTTCGGCTTCGACGGGCTGATCGTGGCGAACACGACGATCGACCGCCCCGAGAGCATCGGCGCACGCTGGGCGGACGAGGCGGGCGGCCTGTCCGGCCAGCCGCTCTTCGAGAAATCCACCCGCCTGCTCGCCCAGTTCCACGCGGAAGCACGCGGCGAGATCGACCTGATCGGCGTCGGCGGCGTGGGCAGCGCGGAGCAGGCCTATGCCAAGATCCGCGCCGGCGCACGCGCCGTGCAGCTCTACAGCGCGCTCGTCTTTCACGGCCCCGCCCTCGTCGGCGAGATCTGCGACGGGCTGGTCGAGCGGCTGCGCGCGGACGGCTTTGCGAATGTCGGAGAGGCCGTCGGCACGGCTTAGAGCAACCGCTCCATGAACACGCTGCGCTTCGTTTGACCGTAGCCCTCGAACGGCCCGCGATAGCGGTAGCCGCGCGACTCGTAGAGCCTGCGCGCCGCCCGGTAGGCGTCCGTCGGATGCGTTTCCAGCAGCAGGCGGCCCATCCCGCGCG
>JAHDEU010000100.1 GCA_020628635.1 Hellea sp.
GCGTGGGTGCGCTGCTGGCTCATCAGCGAGTACTCGTCCATGCGCTCGCGCGAAATGCCGTAGCGCTCGGCCACCACTTCGGCGGTCTGCAGCATGGGCATATAGGCGGCGGGGTGCTTGGCGATCACGGCCGGATCGGGCGCGACGCGCATGTCCGGCGTCTGCACCAGCGAGATGCTGTCCACGCCGCCGCCGATGACGATGTCCGCCTCTCCGCACATGATCTTGCGCGCGGCAATGCCGATGGCGACCATGCCGGAGGAACACTGGCGGTCCACACTCATCGCCGGGACGGTCACGGGCAGGTTGGACGCGAGCACGGCATTGCGGCCCACGGTGACCTGCACGCCCTGCTGCAGCGCGCAGCCCATCACCACGTCGGCCACTTCCGCGCCGTCGATACCCGCGCGCTCGACTGCATGGTCGATGCAGTGTGCAGCCAGAGTGGGCGAAGGCGTTGCGTTGAAAGCCCCCCGGTAGGCGCGGCCGATGGGGGTGCGGGCGGTGGATACGAGGACGGCTTCGCGCATGGGAGGGCTCCGGGGGTTGAGATTGCTTGCGCCGTCCCTGCGTCATCCGGGCGCGCGTGTCCAGTTGACGTTAACGTGAAGCTGACAAGGGGTAGGCATTCGGCTCTTTAAGTTCAAACCTTGACACCTGAGCCCAGGGATTAGAACGGCCGCTGACGTCGCGCATATGGCGAATGCACCGACTATCGACAATGACCGTGAACCGCAGCGGCGGGGAGTTCGGAAAAGCGCGAAACTGCATTACGGCGCTGTCCGTGGACAGTGTCACGTCACCTCCGGAACTGTCCTGCGCCATCCCGAAATACCCGAACTCTTCGGTGCTGTTCGCGACCACATACCAATTACCATGTTCCTGAAAATGGTCACCCCACCAGATGCCGCTCTGCGTCATCCGTGCCGCGTTGTCCCGACCGTCATGTGTCCACGCAAGACGCACTTCCGACGCCCGTCCGCTGTCGCTGTTCTCTGCCGCCAAGGCCGTGCACTCCGCGATGGGGAGAGATCTGACGAAGCCAGAGTAATCGTCCAACTGCCGCCCGTCCAAGGCCAGCACGAGACACCACAGGCCGAAACCCGACAGAGCGGCGATGGCGGCGACACGGCGCTTGGACATGGTGAGAGCTTGCGCCCTGCCCCGGCGCTTGGCAAGCCTCGCGCTATGACCATTGACCTTGAATTCAACGACCAGTGGGCGACACTCTGGCTTGACCGGCCTGCTGTGCGCAACGCCATGAACGACGCGATGATCGACGAGATGATGGCGGCGTTTGCGCGGGTGGCGGAGGATGACGCCATACGCGGACTGACCTTGCGCGGGCGGAACGGCGTGTTCTGCGCGGGTGGGGATTTGAACGCCTTTACCGAGTACCAGTCGCCCGAGCGGACCCATGCCGATGTCGCCGCTTTCAACCGCCGCATCGGCACCATGCTCGACGCCTTAAACCGCCTGCCGGTCACGACGGTGGTGCTGGTCGAGGGGGCGGCGATTGCGGGCGGGCTGGGGCTGATGTGCGCGGCCGACGTCATCGCGACGACCCCAGACGCCAAGTTCAGCCTGACCGAGACCATGATCGGCATTCCGCCCGCGCAGATCGCCCCCTTCGTCGTGGCGCGGGCGGGGCTGTCCACGGCGCGGCGGATCATGCTGACGGGCGCGCGTTTCGACGGCACCGAGGCCGTGCGGATCGGGCTGGCGGATGAAGCGACGGATGATCTGGATGGGTTCGAAGCACAGATCAAAAAGGGCGTGCTGCGCTGCGCGCCCGGTGCCATCGCGGCGACCAAGGCGCTGATTCTCGGAAGCCAGCAGCTTTCCCGCGACGAAGCGCTGGACCGCGCCGCCGACAGTTTCGCGACGTGCCTGCGAAGCGACGAGGGCCGCGAGGGCGTTGCGAGCTTTCTGGAGAAGCGCAAACCGGACTGGGCGAACTGATGCAGGCGGCAGCCGATTTCCGCGAGGAGTGCGAGAGCATCGACGCGCTGCTGTCCACGCTCGCGCCGGACGACTTCGCCCGCGCGACCCAGTTCAAGGGCTGGACAATCGGCGAGATCGTCGAGCACCTGCACCTGTTCAACATCGCCGCCGACAAAGCGCTGGAGAGCGACGCCGCCTTCATGGCCTTTGCCGCCAAGATCATGCCCGCCATGGCGAAGGGCCACCGCGGCCTGCAGCGCGACTGGTTCGGGGATGCGCCCGCACATGAGACCTACGCAGCGTGGCGCGCCTACTTCTCCGGCATGGCGGAGCGCTTTGCCAACGCCAATCCGGAAGCGCGCCTCAAATGGTTCGGCCCGGACATGAGCGCGCGATCCTCCATCATCGCGCGGCAGATGGAACACTGGGCCCACGCGCAGGCGATCTTCGATCTGCTGGGCGTGGAGCGAACGAACGGCGCGCGGCTGAGAAATGTCGCGCATATCGGCGTGACGACCTATAGCTGGAGCCACAAGGTCAACGGCTTGGAGCCCCCTCGCCCCAAGCCCCATGTCCGCCTGACCGGCCCCGCCGGAGAGCTCTGGGAATGGAACGACTCGCAGGACGACAACCGCGTGGAAGGGACAGCCGAACACTTCTGCCAGGTCGTGACGCAGTGCCGGAACGTGGCGGATGTGGAGCTGGTGACGGTCGGAGAGACGGCGACCCGCTGGATGGCCATCGCGCAGTGCTTTGCGGGGCCAAAGGAGACTCCGCCCGCGCCGGGGACGCGGCGGAGGGTTTCGGGGTAGCGTTGGATGAGTATGGACGCGCTGACGCGCGGCTTTGTGTTTCGTCCCCCTCCGACCTCGGTCGCTTTGCTCCCGAGCCCACCTCCCCCTCTGGGGTGGGACTCGATTGGGTAGGTGGCTAGAGAGCAAATCCATCTCTAATAGGTAAGCCGGAGAGGAGACAAAAAAGCCGCGCGACAGTGCGTCCGTCTCTGCTACACACAAGCCATGCACACATTCCGCACCGTCTCCGATATCCGCATCGAGCCCGGCGGCACGTCGCGGCTGGATGCGCATGTGAGCGGGCTGCCGAGCAATAAGCGCATCGCGGTTGTGACCGACAAGGGCGTGCGCTCTCTTGGGCTGCTCGACCCGGGTCTCGCGGCGCTACAGGATGCGGGCTATTCGGTCATGGTCTTCGACGACGTGGTGGCCGATCCGCCGGAAGCCATCGTGGAGGCCGGCGCGCGTGCGGTGAGAGAGTTCGGCGCGGGACTGGTGATCGGCTTTGGCGGCGGCTCGCCTATGGACGCGGCGAAGGTCATCGCGTTTCTCGCGGCCAATAATGTGAGCCTGCCGGAGATCTACGGCGTGGATGTCGCCGCCCAAAAACAAGAGAGGCCGAGACTGCCGCTGCTGCTCATTCCGACGACGTCCGGCACGGGCTCCGAAGTCACCAATGTCGCCATCATCACGACGGGCGAGAGCTCCAAGGCGGCTGTGGTATCCGACCCGCTCTATGCCGACCGTGTGCTGCTGGACGCGGACCTGACGCTCGGCCTGCCTGCCGCCATTACGGCAGCCACGGGCATCGACGCCATGGTCCACGCCATCGAGGCCTACACCTCTGTTCACCGCAAGAACCCGATCAGCGACGCGCTCGCCCTGTCGGCCCTGCGAAAGCTGCGCGGTGCCATCGTGCGCGCGGTCGACACGCCGGACGATGTGGAGGCGCGCAACGACATGCTGATCGGCGCGATGCTGGCGGGGCAGGCATTCTCCAACGCGCCCGTCGGCGCGGTGCACGGCCTTGCCTATCCGCTCGGCGGCTTCTTCCACGTCCCGCATGGCCTCTCCAACGCGCTGGTGCTGACCGAAGTGATGAAGTTCAACGCGGAAGAAGAACGCGCCGACCGCTGGTATGCGGAGATCGCGACCGACCTTGGCCTCAAACCCAGCGCGACGGCCATGATCGACGAGATGGTGCGGATCAAATACGCCACGAAAGTGCCGCAGCGGCTCGCTGACGTGAATATCAAGGACAGCGACATCCCGATGATGGCGGATGACGCGGTGCTGAAAGAGCGTGTCCTGCGGAACAATCCGAGGCCGCTGACGCTGGCGAATATCACGGAGATCTACGAGGCGATTGCGTAAGGGGTAGGCCGCTGCGCGGACTTTCTTGTTATGCCCCCCTCCACCACGACTGCGTCGCGGTCCCCCTCCCCCTTGCGGGGGAGGAACTGGTATGATCAATTCTTCCTCTTCAGTTCCTCCCCCGCAAGGGGGAGGTGGGCAGTCGCGCGCCAGCGCGCTGGTCGGAGGGGGACACCCAAATTCAAGCCCGCCGCAGGCGGCCCATAACAGGATGCCATGACCCGCCTCACTCCCGACAGCCGCGCGGAATACCCGCACCATGCGCTCCTCCCGACCCGCTGGGCGGACAATGACATCTACGGTCACGTCAACAACTCGGTCTACTACTTCTATTTTGACACGGTCGTGAATGGCTGGCTGGTGGAGGCTGGGCTGCTGGAGGTGGGCGAGAGCGACACGATCGGGCTCGTGGTGGAGACGCGGTGCAGCTATTTCGCGCCCCTCGCCTTTCCAGAAACCATCACGGCGGGCTTGCGGGTGGCGCGCATCGGCACATCGTCCGTGACTTACGAGATCGGGCTGTTCGGCGAGGGCTCGGACGAGACAGCCGCACGCGGGCATTTCACACATGTGTATGTTGACGAAAAGTCACGGCGCCCCGTGGCAATCTCTGATACTATGAGAAAAAAGCTCGGGGATCTGACGCCATGACCGCACTCGATATCGACCAGAACCAGATGGACGCCATACTGGCGGAAGCGCCCGCATCGGACGCGCAGGCCAGTTTCACCCGCATGCAGGACGGCACGTTGGAGGACTGGAAGATCATCGGCGCGGCGCACAAGCAGGACTTTTCCAAGACGGCCGACCGCTTCATCGGCATGCTGCGCCAGCTGGAGGACGCGACGCTCGGCTTTTCCTGCGATCAGTTGCAGCACGCCTTGATGTGCGGGACGCTGGCGCGGCGGAGCGGTGCCTCCACGGAGCACATCGTCATCGCGCTGTGCCACGACATCGCCAAGGTCATCAACGTGCCCAATCACGGGCCGATCGCGGCCGAGATGATGCGGCCCTATATTTCTGATGACAGCTACCACGTGATCTACAATCACCAGGCGTTCCAGGGCGAGCACTACTACCATTATCTCGGCGCGCCGACCGACCTGCGCAAGCAGTGGGAGGGCGAGAGCTGGTATCCCCTCGCCGTCAAGCTGGTCGATGACTGGGACGCGCCAGCCTTCGATCCCGATTTCGAAGTGGACAGCCTCGAGAGCTTCATCCCGCTCATGCGCGAGGTCTTCCACGATGCGCCGCGACCGCTCTGAGCCCGCTTCCGGCTTGAGCCGCCGCTGGCAGCTCTTCATCTTCGTCGTGCTGGCGGTCGGTGCGGTCGCGCTGTTCGTGACCTGAGACTGCGAGGCTGAGCCACGCCGACAGCCACACCTCCGAGCCAGCAAAAAGGGCCGCGCCTTGCAGCGCGGCCCTCCCAGACCGGATATGTGCCCCGTTCTCCGGTGCGGTCTATTCGGCCGCATCCAGCATGGGCCGTTCCTCCCAATCGCCGTCCAGCAGAGGCCGGTCCTGCGCGTCCGCCTGGGCGATCAGGCTGGCCATCTGCTCGTGGAGCGTCTGGCCGGCAGCCACGGCCTCGCCGACCGGTTCGACCGTCGCAGTGCGCAGGTCGATGGTCACCGACTGGGTGATGGCCTGGCCATTCTCCAGCAGGGCGCGGACCCGCAAGGTCAGCGCTTCGGCGTCGAGCGGGCGTTCAATGACGATGTAATCGCCCATGAACTCCACACCACTCGGCAGGGGTGCGCCGTTCGCCTGGGTGACCTCCCAGCGGGCGACGGTGCGCTCGCCGGTTGTCGAGCTGGCGAACTCCACATTGATGGACGCACCCTTGGCCACGGCTTCGATCCAGATCTGCTCGCCGAGCGGGGCGCCCGGCACGTCGATCATGTAGTCGTCGCCGCGGAACTGCGTGTCGCGCTCAGAGCGGTCGCGCGCCTCGTTCTCACGTTGTGGCAGTTCCCAGGCACGCCGGTCCGTGCGGTCCGGATCGCCGAGACGGTTGGCGAAGACCTCGCGGCCGATTTCGCCCACGCCGGAGATCTGACCGGAGTCCGAGCCCGAGGCGGCGTCGCCGCCATCTCCGCCACCCGTGCGGACATCCGGGAAGATCGGACGATCGAACAGCTCGCTCACATAGGATGCGGTCGCCGGTTCGGACACATTGCCCGCTCCGTCCGTCAGCACCGTGGTGATCTCGCCATCCGGCTGCTGCGTCAGCGAGGTCACCGTCCAGCGTCCGTCCGGTCCGACCAGCGTTTCCACTGCGGAGCCGTCCGGAAAGGTGACCGTGACCGTGGAGCCGGGCTCGCCGGTTCCGGTGACCACGACATTGGCGTCGTCATTGGTGGCGACCGAGGCGATCACGGGCGCTTCCGGAGCCCGGTCGTCGAGGAAGTCCTCCTCGGCCGGATCGGACACATTGCCCGCCTCGTCCGTCGCGACGACGCTCACCTCACCCGAAGTCTGCGGAGTTTCCGAGACGGCGGTGTAGTTGCCGTTCTCGTCCACCTCGACCTCGACCGTCGAGCCGTCCGGGAAGGTGATGGTCGTCACCGTTCCGGGCTCGGCCGTACCGGTCACCGTCACGCGGCCGTCCGGTCCCTGGACGACATCCGTCACGACGGGCGGCAGGGGCTGCTGGTCGTCGACGAACGACGTGGTGGTCACTTCGGACTCGTTGCCACCCGCATCGCAGACGGTGACGACAGTGTCCCCGCTGGTCTGAGGCGCGGCCGACGTCGCCGTGAAGTTGCCTTCCCCGTCGATCTCAGCCTCGACCACCGTGCCGTCCGGGAAGACGACCTTGGCCGTCGCGCCCGGCTCGCCCGTGCCGGTGACGGTCAGCGGGCCTTCCGGCTGCTGGGTCACCGTGACATCGGCCGGCGGCAGGGGGTCCTGGTCATCGACGAAGGGCGTCTCGACCGGATCGGACTCATTGCCGTTCTCGTCGCAGAGAACCACGGTGACATTGCCGCTGCCCTGCGGAGCCTCGGCCGTCGCCGTCCAGTTTCCCGCGCCATCGACCTCGACCTCGGCTGTGGTGCCGTCCGGGAAGGTCACCTTGGCGATGCTGCCGGGCTCTCCCGTACCGGTGACCGTGACCGGGCCTTCGGGCTCCTGATCGATCGTCGTGACGACGGGCGGGAGCGGATCCTGCGTATCGACATAGGGCGTCGTGACCGGCGGGGAGTCGTTGCCGTTCGGGTCACACACCAGAACTGTTACGTCGCCGTTCGGCTGCGGGGTCTCGGACGTGGCCGTCCAGTTGCCTTCGCTGTCGATCTCGACCT
>JAHDEU010000101.1 GCA_020628635.1 Hellea sp.
CCACGTCTCTTTCGGCCTGTCATGGCCGAACTTTTGGAGTGTGACCGAGAGGCGCTCGCGCCCCTCGCTCCATGCGGGTCGGTCGCGTCCAGCCCCGCGACCGGCCCGCTACTTGCAAGACTCTCGAGATCACGCGATCCCGCCTACCAACTTTCTTCCCGATAGGGTCTCCGGCCCCTTTGGCCGGAAGAAAGTTGCGCGTGCGACGCCAGCACGCCCCGGCCGAAGGACGGGAACTCCGGTCTGGCGGCTCTGACACCGGGCCATGGACCCGCCGATCAAGTCGGCGGGAGGCGAGGATTTCGTTGCAGTTGCGATAGTTTTGTCATCCCGGCCAAGTGAGCGTCAGCGAGCGCAGCGCCGGGACCTATCGGAGAGAAAGACGCTGGCTTGGGGTAAGCAGGCGATGGGTCCCGGATCGGCGCGCTCCGCGCTTGTCCGGGATGACAGAATGAAATTCACCTAAGGCTCCCACCGCGCCGCGGCGATGATCGCCGCCGTATCCGGATGGTGCACCAGCACGGCAAAGCCGGCGTCCCGCTCGCCCACGTTCACTTGCGCCCCGTCCCAGCGGCGGTAGTCGATCCCCGTCACCACATTGGCGAGCCGCAACGTCCGCCCGCCATTCTCACCGCGCTTGACCGCGACTTCCTGCACGCCCGGCTGGTAGTCCACCAGCGCCACGGTCGCGCCGTGCGGGATATCTCCGCCAACCGTGAAGCCCGAGGCGGTCCGCACCAGCTGCACCTCATGGTCCAGAGTGTGCTTGGCCACTTGCCGGGCGCGGTAGCGCGGGGCGTCGTCCAGCCCGTTGATCACCATTTGCGGCGTGTACATGGAGGAGCCGAGGCTGTCGCGGTACTGGCGCTGGCGGTCGGTGAAGGCCGGATCGCCGAACGTGTCCTCCCAGCCCAGATAATCCCAATAGGTCACCCCGTAGGACAGGGTCAGCACGTCCGGATCGCTCTCGTCCAACTCGGCAACGAACCGGTTGGCGGGCGGGCAGGACGAGCAGCCCTGGCTGGTGAAGAGCTCCACCACCCGCGCGGGCTGGTCCACCCCGGCAAGGGCGGGCGCAACTGTTGCGGCGAGAAGGGCGAGCGAGGAAAGGAGCGTGCGTGTCGTCATGCCCCTGATCTAAGCCCCGCCCCCTTCACGTGCCATGAACGGATGCATCACTAGAGCGTGAGGGCTGGGAGCGTGAGCCGCCTACCCACCGTCGGCGGACGACCCTTTCAGCCCCGCGCAGGCCGCGCCCATCTTCTCGGTCGCGTAGTTCAGGTGCCCCTTCTCCCAGCTTTCCATCTTGCGCGAGTTCAGCGTGGTGTTGGCATAGTCGTAATAGCCGCAGGCGTGCTCCACCCGGCCGTCCTTGAAATGCACGAGAGCGAGGTCGACCGCGAAATAGGTCTCGCCGTCGGTGTAGTCGTCCTCGAACGCGGCCACGGCATCGCGCGCGGCCTGGGTCATGGGCGCGTCGGAGGTTGCGTGGGCCGTCAGCATGCGCTTGAGGGCGAGGCGATCATCGGGCTTTTCGTCCAGCACCCTCTCGAAGTGGCCGACCATGGTGTCGAACTCCGCATTGTATGGCAGCACCCAGAGCTCGCCCTTGGGCAGGTCGGCATTGGCGCCGCCCGACTGCAGCCGGTGGAAGTGGGATTCGCCCAATATGCGGTGGAGCAGGATGTTATCGGGTTCGCTGGCGAGCGCGGCGCCGGCGGCCGTGATGGCGTCTGAGTAGTCCTTCTTGCTCATGGCCAGCGCTGCCTTGGCCCCGGAAATGGCCGGATCTCCCGCGTGGTCCTGCTCGGCCAGCTTGATGCGCTTGGACAGGACCTTGCGCGTATTGTCATTGGTGAACGCGATCTGGGCGGGCAGCTCGGCCAGGGCGAGGTCCGACTTGCTGATCGGGGTGACCGACACATCGACGTCGAGGAAATTGCCCTGCGGCTTGAAGGACACGACCTCGAAGGCGTCGGCGTCCCAATAGGCTTCGGCCAGTTCGTGGAAGTCGGCGACCGTGATGCCGAAGCCGTCCTCGAACGCCTTGATGGGGTTGGTGCCGCGTTTGAGCAGGGCGAGATAGTCCGGCAGCTTCTCGCCCAGCTCGGGATGGGATTGCAGATAATGCACATAGAGCCAGCTCTGGATGTAGAATTGCTGGCGCTTCTGGTAGCGGATGCGGCCCGGCCCGGTATGGGTCGGGTAGCGCGTGGTCGCGCCCAGCACGACGGTCGGGTCGAGCCAGCCGATGCGGCGGTCGAACCCGCTGGTGGACGGCACGGCCGGCACGCCGACCGTGATCAGCTCGTCCGTGATCTGCAGCGCGGCGAGATAGTTGGCAAAGCCCTCGTCATACCAGCGAGGGAAGTCGTCCTCGACGATGTAGTGCAGAACGTGGTGGCTGTATTCGTGCAGGGCGACGAAATTGGCCCAGGCCGACTTGTCGCGATTGCTCTTGACCGGGCTGAGGAAGAGCGGCCCGGCAGGCCCGTTGGTGTAGACGCCGCCAATGTCGCGGCGGCCCGCAAAGGCGTGGAGATTGCGATCAGACGTAAAGCCGTGAACGGTGAGCTTCTGCGCGTCGGGCCGGTTGGTGTCCTTGCCTGCCAGGGCGAATATCATGCGGCGGTAGAGTTCCATCTGGCGGACGAAGTCGGCGGCGTGATCGGCATCGACATCGCCGTAGAGCACGACGTTCTCGCTCTCGACGCGGACGGTCTCGGCCAGAGCGGGGGCTGCGGACAGCCCCAGCAGCGCGGCGGTGAGCAGCGCTCCCCGCGCGGCTCCCATGAATTTATCTGTGTTCCCTGCGCTCTGCCCTGTCGTCATTCAGCCCGTCCTTGTGTCAGCCTCTGTCGCACCCGCGACGCGGACACTCTTGCTCGAGGTTACCACTTTTGCGCGCATGGCGTCACCACATCGCGCAAGAAAAGGGGCGGAATACAGCTCCAAACGGCGGATTTCCGCCAGAATCGCTGCAGGCTCGGCCCTACAGGCTGGGCATGGGCGCCTTGTCCTGCTTGCCGTCGCCGTCCATGTCCGGGTCGCCGTCGGCGCTCAGCAGCACGGCGATCCAGCGCGAGGTCGGGAACTGCGCCAGGATGATCATCATGATCACGGTCAGCGGCGCGGACAGAAACGCCCCCACCCCGCCCCACAGCGCCGTCCAGACGGTGAGCGAGAGCACCACGACCAGCGCGCTCATATTCATGCTGTCGCCCATCATCTTGGGCTGGACGGTATTAGACACGATGAACTGCGCGCCGAACAATATGCCGCCCAGCGCAAAGACGCGCCAGATCTCGTCGAACTCGACCAGGCCGAACATGACGGGCAGCGCGACGGCGACGATGCCGCCCACGATCGGGATGTAGTTCATGATGAAGATCACCAGCGCCCAGAACAGCGCGTTCTCCAGCCCCAGCGCCACCATGGCGACATAGGAGATCACGGTCTGGATCAGGCTGACGATTGTCTGCACCGAAATGTATTGCTCGATGGAATGGCGGATGCTCTCGCCCGTCCGCGCGGCGCGGTCGCGGCGGGTCTTGTCGGGAAAAAGATTGTCCATCTTGGCCGGAAAGCTCGCCTGGGCGACAAACAGGAACACGACATAGATCGCGATCAGAACCGCGTCGGACAGCACGCCGCTGATCGCCTGCGCAAAGCCCCCGATGATGCCTTCCAGCCGCGCGGAGAGCCCGAAGCGTTCGTTCATCACCGTGAAATTCAGGTCGTCCTGCCCGACCAGCGCACCGCCCTCGCGCACCAGCTCGTTGAGCCGCTCGCCATAGCGCGGGGCTTCGTCCACCACGTCGCCCACCGTGTCGGCCACCACGAAGACCAGCCCGGCGAGCAGCCCGACCGTGACCACCGCCGCGACGGTGAGCGCGAACCAGTAGGGGATGCGCGGGGAGAGCCCGTCGATCCACCGCGCCAGCGCATCGATGGCCAGCCAGAAGAAGACCGCCAGCGCGAACGGCGCGACCAGATCGCGCGTCACATAAAGCGTCCACCCCATCGCAATGGCCGCCAAGACCAGCAGGGCGGAGCGTGTCGTGTTGTCGATGGGTTTCACGGGAATTTCGGCCATGAGCCGATGATAGCGCGGGATGGTGAAGAAAACCATGCTGGAAGGCGTGTGTGGGAGGTCGAGTAAACACGACAAAACTCCTCCCCTCTGAGGGGAGGTGTCGCCACGAGCGCAGCGAGGGGTGACGGAGGGGTAAAGTCTATCGTCTGTAGAGCGGAGTGACCTTACCCCTCCGACCGTCGCTTCGCTCGGCCCCTCGCCGTCGGTCCGCTTCGCGGCCCTTTGGGCTCGACCCCTCAAAGGGGAGGAGTTGGATATTAAAATGCGAGATCGATAACGCGCGCCCACATACGAGACGACCGAGGTATAGAAACTTGACCCGCTCCCGGCCCCTGTGGCCGGGACCTTCCACGTCGTTACGCGATGCCGGCGACAACCCCGCGCCTTCAGCTGCCCTCGTTCAACCGCAGCCAATCCCGCTTCGGCAAACCATAAAGCTGGTCCAGGAATTCCAGCTGCAAGCCAATCGGCCGCGTATGCGGGCTGTTCCACATCATCGCTATCCCGGCTTTCCGCTCCGGGTCGAACAGGATCAGCGCGCGGTAGCCCTGCACGCCGCCGCGGTGGCCCACCACGCGATGGCCTTGGTAGTCATAGACCCTCAGGCCCTGCCCGTAGTGGCTGTTCTGCAGCGCGGGAAAGCGGCGGTTGAGGAAGCGCTGTTCACGGCGCGTGCTCACCAGCGGCGCCTGCATCTCGGCCAGCAATTTATCGGAGAACGGCGTGTCGGTGCCGGGCATCAAGCCGATCATCCAGCGCGCCATGTCCTTGACCGACGAGTTCACCCCTGCCGCCGCCGGCACGCGGTAATAGGTCGGCTTCACGCCGCGGTGGCGGCCGCCAAAGCGGTTGTGCGGCGCGGCCCAATTGGCCGAGCCCGTCAGCCCGTCCAGGGTCACGCTCGCCGTGTCCATGCCGAGCGGCGCGAAGACGTCGCGCTGCACCACCGCCTTGTAGGGCAGGCCGGTCGCCTGCTCCACGATCTCCGCGGCCGCATCATAGGTCACGTTCTGATAGGTGTGGCAGGTGCGCGGCGGGCAGACATAGCCGAGCTTGGAGAGTTGCCCTCGGGTGAGCTTGGCCGCGCGCCCGCCCTCGATCCGGTCGTCATAGGCGTTGCGCGAAATGCCGATGCGGTGGGACAGCAGGTCGGTGATGGTGTGCTTGTTCTCGGTCGGCGGCAGGTCGAGGCTGGGCGCGAGCAACTCCACCGGGATGGTGTCGTCCACCTCCCCGTCCTCGACCAGGCCGAGCAAGGTCGCCGCCGCCACGCCCTTGGACACGGACGCCCAGCGGAACACCGTGTCCTCGGTCACCAGCATGTTGGAATCGCGCACCCGCTCGCCATAGCCCTTGGCGAAGCTGATCCGGCCGTCCTCCACCACGGCCACTGCCATGCCGGTCATCTCCAATTGTTGCATGAGCAGACCGGCACGTCGGTCCAGCTCGCCTGTATCCACCTGCGCGGAGGCGGGCTGCGCGAAAAGGATCGCGAGGAGGCAGAGCAGGAGGGCGCGCATTGCGCTCGCGTTAGCGGGCGGATGCCTCGCTTGTCGAGATGGCTCACCCATCAGGCGCATTACAGTCGCTTCAGAGAAACAACCAGGCGAGCAGCGCGCCGCCCAGGGCCAGCCGGTAGAGCATGAAGGGCAGGAAACCGATGCGGCTCACCAGGCGCATGAATACGGCGATGGCGGCCAGGGCCACGACAAAGGACAGGACTGCGACCAGCAGTCCCTGGCCCAGTGTCGCGCCGCCCGTGCCCTCGCCCGTCACCAGCTTCATCAGCGCGTAGAGCCCGCCCACGCCGATGACCGGCAGGCTCATCAGCATGGAAAAGCGCGCGCTCGCCTCGCGCGACAACCCGATGGCGCGGCCCGCCGTCATGGTGATGCCCGAACGCGACGTGCCCGGCACCAGCGCGACCACCTGCGCCAGCCCCATCAACCCGGCCCCGCGCCAGGTGAGCGTGCCCATCTCGCGGTCCGACCTGGCCATCACGTCCGAGACCCAGAGCAGCACGCCGAACACGATGGTGGTGACCGCGATGACCAGCGGGCTGCGCAGGGCATCCAGCGCGCCGGTCTGCGCGAGCACGAACCCCACCAACAGCGTTGGCGGCGTCGCAATGATCAGGTTGAGCGCCAGCGCCGAGCCGCGCGTGAGCTTGCGCTGCGCGAGCTCGACCAGCCCGACCAGCATCTCGCCCACGTCGCGGCGGAAATAGAGCAGCACGGCGAAGAGCGATCCGAAATGCGCCATGACGTCGATCAGCACGCCCTGCTCCGTCCAGCCGAGCACGGCTTCGGGCAGGATGAGATGGGCCGAGGACGATACGGGCAGAAACTCGGTCAGGCCCTGAATCAGAGCCAAGAGGATTGCCTGCCACCACGTCATGGGCGCACCTATCGCGGGCGGCTTAGCAAAGCGTTAGCCCTGCGCGTGACCGTTTTGCGACGTTTCGCAGGCATGACGAAGCGGAACCATCGCAGGTCTCGCGCCTTGGTCTGATATGCCGCGCACGATCTTCATCACCGACGGGATTTCCCCGGTCGGCCAGGCCACCGCCATCCGGCTGGGCCGGGCGGGCTGGAACCTCGTGCTGGGTGGCAGCTCGCTGTCGGGCCTGCAGACCCTCTGCGCCAAACTGCCCTACGCCGCCACCCTGCCGCAGCGCTGCGTGCCGACAGACCGGGGCAACATCCTGCCCGTGCTGGAGGCAGCCGAAGAGCGCTTTGGCAGCCTCGACGCCGTGCTGATGAACAGCCGCGCGCGGTCGGACAAACTGCCGGACCTCATGGCGATGCAGGTCACCGCGCTGTCGCACATGGCCGATGCAGCAAGAGCACCGCTGCACCGCTCGGGCGGGCATTTCGTGATCGCGGGCACGCGCGCCGGTGCGCTGTCACGCCGAGGCGCTGCCAAGACCATCGCCCGGGATGCTGCCCGCACGCTCGCCGCCGGCCTGCAATCGGATTGGGAAGCGGACAATCTGCGCCTGACTTTGCTCGAGCCGCGCGGCGTGGACGGCCACAAGGCCATGGCACGACGCATCGCGCGTGTGCTGAACGGCGCGCCGGATGCGGTCGGGGAAGCGGGCCGGGCGGCGGTGGCCTGAGGGCTTTCAGCAGCTTGGACTTCGCCAGTGCCATCCCTCCCCCGAGCAGGGGGAGGTGGGACTGACGCCGACAGGCGGCAGGCTCGG
>JAHDEU010000102.1 GCA_020628635.1 Hellea sp.
AGCGGGAACGGCGCTTGGGCTTGGGCTGCTCATAGTCGGAGTCGTCAGCCTCGATGGCCTCGTCGTCATCTGCGTCGGTCGCTTCCGTCTCGTCCGACGATTTGCGCTTGCGGTTGCGTCCACCGCGGCGGCCACGGCGACGGCGCGGCTTGGATTCGGAGTCCTCGTCGCGGTCGCGCGTTGTCGTCTCCGCTCCCTCCTCCTCGTCGTCGTCCTCGTCATCGTCCTCGTCGTCGCGTGGCTTGGACTTTGCTTTAGACTTGGCTTCGGCAGCCTCGCGCTGGCGTTCCTTCTCGGCTTCCTTGCGCTCGGCCTCGATCTCTTTCTCGATCTTGACCAACGGGTCCTTGCGGCCGTCGGAGCGCTTCTCGGCGGCTTCCAACGTGAAGTGCGGGCGGAACATCTTTTCGTCGCGCTCGATGATGGTGGTGACGTCGTGATCGCTGTCGATGGCTTCCAGCATGTCGGCCTTGTCGTTCAGCAGGTAGGCGGCGACATCCGGCGGGCATTTCACGCGGATTTTCTTGGCGCGCCCGCGCACGGCGAATTCCTCCAGCGCGCGCAGCAGGGCGAGGGCCGTGCTCTCGACAGTGCGCTGGCGTCCGACACCGTCACAATGCGGGCAGGAGGTCGTGGAGCCTTCCAGCAGGGAGCGGCGGCGGCGCTGGCGGGAAATCTCCATCAGGCCGAACTGCGAGATGCGCGAGGTCTGGATGCGCGCGCGGTCGCGGCCCAACACCTCCTTCATCTTCTTCTCGACCGCGCGGTTGTTGCGGTTCTCGTCCATGTCGATGAAGTCGATCACGATGAGGCCGGCGAGATCGCGCAGGCGCATCTGGCGCGCGACTTCCTCGGCCGCTTCGAGGTTGGTCTTCAGCGCCGTGCGCTCGACATTGCGTTCCTTGGTCGATTTGCCGGAGTTCACATCGACGGAGACCAGCGCTTCGGTCGGGTGGATTACCAGATAGCCGCCGGATTTGAGCTTCACCTCGGAGTCGAGGCTGTTCTCGATCTGGCGCTCGACATTATAGCGCAGGAAGAGCGGGATCGGGTCGTCATACTTCTTCACGAACTTGGCGTGGCTCGGCATGAGCATCTTGATGAAGTCCTTGGCCGTCCGGTAGGCGTCCGGGCCCTGCACCAGCACTTCGGCGATGTCCTTGTTGTAGAGATCGCGGATCGAGCGTTTCACCAGATCGCCTTCCTCGTGGATGAGGGCGGGCGCGATGGACTCCAGCGTCGTGGAGCGGATCGTGCCCCAGAGCTTGGAGAGATAGGCATAGTCGCGCGTGATCTCGGCCTTGGTGCGCTTGGCCCCGGCCGTGCGCACGATGACGCCCATGCCGGACGGCACGTCCAGTTCGGACATGATCTTCTTCAGGCGGTTGCGGTCCCCGGAGGAGGCGATCTTGCGCGAAATACCGCCGCCGCGCGGGGTGTTGGGCATGAGCACGCAGTAGCGGCCCGCGAGGCTCAGATAGGTCGTCATCGCCGCGCCCTTGTTGCCGCGCTCTTCCTTGACGGCCTGGACCAGCAGGATCTGGCCGCGCTTGATCACTTCCTGGATCTTGTAGCGGCGCTTGGAGCGCGAGCGGCGGCGCGCCTTGGAGACGGTCTTCTGCTCCTCGGCGATCTCGGCGTCGTTTTCGTCGGACACGTCGTCTGTATCCGGGTCGAGGTTCTCGTCCTCCTCGTCCTCGTCGAGGTCTTCGGCCTCCGTCGCGGCCAGCTCGGCCTCGTGCTCGGCCTGCAGCGCGTCGCGGTCGGCCTTGGGCAGCTGGTAGTAGTCGGGGTGGATTTCGGAAAAGGCGAGGAAGCCGTGGCGGTTGCCGCCATAGTCGATGAAGGCCGCCTGGAGCGACGGCTCCACGCGCGTGACTTTCGCTAGATAGACATTGCCCCGGAGTTGCCGCTTGGCGCGGCTCTCGAAGTCAAGTTCCTCGACGCGGGTTCCGTCGACGATCACAACGCGGGTTTCTTCCGGGTGGGCCGCGTCGATCAACATGCGTTTTGTCATGGTAGTCTCCTGTGGTCCTCGCGCGTTTCTGCGGCGCGGCATCGCGAGACTGCGTGCGGCGTCCGGGCAGGGCGGGACCGAATGGTTGGATGTGTGTGCGAGGCGCGGTCGCGTGCGACCACAGCGGTGCCGGGATGAGACCCGCCTGTGCTGTGATGGACGTGCTGCGCATGAATCTCTTTCTGGTGTGGTCTGCATGCCGTGTGTCGGCGCAGGCCGTGAGGTCCGAATCTTAAGGGCGATGGAGTGTCCATCAGCCAGCGGACAGGTGCACGGATGCACGAAAGGGCGCGCCTGTGCAAAGCATTTGTGTCGGAACGTTACAGGCGCAATAGCGGGCAAGCCGTTGCGACTGCGTTACGGTTTGGCCATGCGCCGCATCTCGCGCGGCCGTGGCAAGGTTTTGTTCACCATAGAGGTTCTACTCGCCGCCCATGCCGTTTCGCATCGCGACATCGCTGATTGCCCTTGCCGCGCTGAGCCTGGCCGCGCCCGCACTCTCCGCTCCGCGCTATTTCGACGGGGTGCCGCATCCGCGCCTCAAGCCCGCTGCGCAGGCCAAACGCCTCATCGTCATCGACCCCGGCCATGGCGGCAAGGATCCCGGCGCGATCGGGCAGGGCGGGACCTATGAGAAGACGGTGACGTGGTCGGCGGCCAAGGAACTCAAGAGCCTGTTGGAAGCCACGGGCCGCTACGACGTGGTGCTGACCCGAACCCGCGACGTGAAGGTCGATCATGACGAGCGCGTCCGCATCGCGCGCGCGCGCCAGGCCGATCTCTTCATCTCGCTCCATGCTGACAGCGCCCCCAATGCCAACACACGCGGCGCGTCGGTCTATACGCTGGCCGCCCGTGCCAAGGGCCGCTCCAAGCGCATCACAAACACCCAGAACTGGATCATGGACGTCGATCTGGCGGAGCAGACGGACCCGGTCGGCGACATCCTCGTCGATCTGGCGCAGCGCTCCACCCAGACGCAGAGCGAGATGTTCGCGGACATACTGCTGGACAATGTGGAGAACGCCAGCGTGCTCGTGGGAAACAGCCACCGCCGCGCGGGCTACTACGTCCTGCTCGCCCCCGACGTGCCCGCCGTGCTGTTCGAGCTGGGCTTCCTGTCCAATGCACAGGACGAGACACTGCTGAAGACCAAGGCACACCGGTCCAAGCTGATGCGGCAGGTCCGGCTGTCGGTTGATGAATATTTCACGCGACAGGCGAGCCGTGGCTGACTAGGTCGCTCTTATCCAGAATCGCCCTTTCCCACTTATAACGCAAAGCGTCCACATCACCGCCACATCCGACCCAGATTAGCGCACTATCTTGACCGAAGTCCTCACACCCACCGCAGGCGACGACATCGCCGTAAAGCCCAAGAAACGGGGCAGGTTCTGGCGAGTGGTGCGCTGGCTGTTCACCATCGGGCTCGTGGTCGGGCTGATCGCCGCCGTGGCGCTGTTCGTCTGGATCGCGCGCGCGACCAAGGATCTGCCGAGCGTGGAGACGCTGTCGGAGTACAAGCCCGCCGTGATGAGCCGCGTCCATGCGGGCGACGGCAAGCTGATCAGCGAGTTCCGCACCGAAGCGCGCGTCTTCGTGCCGATCGAGAGCGTGCCGCTGCAGCTGCAGCGCGCCTTCATCAGCTCCGAAGACCAGCGCTTTCCGACCCATAATGGCTGGGACCCCATCGGTCTGACCCGCGCCGCCCTGTCCGCGCCCGGCAAGAAGCTGAGCGGGCAGCGCATCGGTGGCACCTCCACCATCACGCAGCAGGTCGCGAAGAATTTCCTCGTCGGCGACGACTACTCGCTCAAGCGCAAGGTGCGAGAGATCGCCATTGCCCGCCGAATGGAAAAGGCCTTCGACAAGGGCGAAATCCTCGAACTCTACCTCAACGACAACTTCTTCGGCCGCGGGGCCTATGGTGTGGCCGCTGCCGCGCTCAACCATTTCGGCAAGGAGATGGACGAGCTGACCCTGGGCGAGATGGCCTATCTCGCGCTCGTCGTGAAAGGCCCGGCCAATTACGAGCTGGACGATCCGGACGAGTACAAATCGGCGCGCGCCCGCCAGTCCTATGTGCTGGGCCGCATGGTCGAGGACGGCTACATCACCCAGGCCGAGGCCGACGCCGCCAAGGCCGCGCCGCTGGAATGGGCCGACCGGCTGGACGGCGAGGAATATCTGGCGTCCGAGTATTTCGTCGAGGAAGCGCGCAAGCAGATCTACGACCTCTACGGCCAGGAGCAACTCTATAGTGGCGGGCTATCCATCCGCACCACGCTCGACACCTCCATGCAGCTGGCGGGCCGCCGGGCGCTGCGCCGCGGGCTGGAGATGGCCGACCGCCGCATGGGCTGGCGCGGGCCGCTCGCCACGCTGCCATCGGTCAATGAATGGGAGCGCCAGCTGCGCGAACAGGGCCAGCCCGCCGATATCGAGCCGTGGCGCGTCGCCGTCGTGCTGGAGCGCGGCGCGAAATCGGCCAAGCTGGGCCTGATCGCAGACCATGAGGACGAGGAGTCCGGCACGGAAGAGGGCACGCTCGCGCTCGCTGACATCCAGTGGGCGGGCAGGATGGGCGAGAACCGCGTGCGCGGCAAAGCGCCGACGGCGATGTCCGACGTGGTGTCCGTGGGCGACGTCATTCTCGTCCAGTCCAAGGGCGGCGACAAGCAGACGGAATACAATCTGCGCCAGATCCCGGAAGTCAACGGCGCGCTCGTCGCGATGGACCCGCATACGGGCCGCATCAAGGCGCTGGTCGGCGGCTACAGCTTCGAGCAGTCGGAGTTCAACCGCGTGACCCAAGCCAAGCGCCAGCCGGGCTCCAGCTTCAAGCCCTTCGTCTATGCGTCGGCGCTGCAGAACGGCTTCACGCCGGCCAGCCAGGTGCTCGACGCGCCCTTCGTGCAGCGGCGCTCCGACACGAACTGCATCGAAAACGAATTCGGCGTGCTGGAACTGCGCGAAACGGCCGAGGACCGCAGCGCGGGCGGCACGGCGCAGGCGGCGCGCGTTGATGAGTGCGAGCGCTTCTACAAGCCGAAGAACTACGATTCGGGCCGCTTCTACGGCCTCTCCACATTGCGCCTTGGCATCGAGAAGTCGCGCAACGCGATGACGGTTCGCCTCGCCTCCGACATCGGCATGCAACCGATCATGAAAACGGGCCGCGACTTCGGTCTGTATGAGAACCCTAAGCCGGAACTGGCCTGGGCGCTGGGCGCAGGAGAAACCGATTTGCTTCGCCTGACCACGGCCTATTCGATCATGATCAACGGCGGCAAGCGTGTGGAGCCAAGCATTCTCGACCGCGTGCAGAACGGCCGCGGCGAGACGATCTACCTGAACGCCGACACGGAATGCCTCGACTGCCAGCAGGACGAGTATAACGGCCAGCCGCCACCAGTTCTGCCCGATGAGCGCGAACAGGTCATCGACCCGATCACGGCCTATCAGGTGACCTCCATGATGATCGGCGCGGTGGAGAACGGCACGGGTGCGAAGCTCAAAGCGCTTGGCCGACCCATGGGCGGCAAGACGGGCACGACCAATGATTCCAAGGACAACTGGTTCATGTCGTTCACGCCGGACCTCGTGACCGGCGTCTATGTCGGGCTCGACACGCCGCAGCAGATGGCGCGCGAAACGGGCTCCAGCTCGGCCGCGCCGATCGCGCTGTATTTCTGGGAAGAGGTGCTCAAGAATGAACCCGTCGTGCCGTTCCGCATCCCCGACGGCATCACCCTGTCGCCCGTCAACCGCGACACGGGCGAGCCGTCCTATATCGGCGCGCCGAACTTCATCCTGGAAGCCTTCCGCCCCGGCACGGAGCCGACGCTCGGCGCGCTGACCGACACGGTGCGCTTCGGGTCGGGCTCTGACAGCTTCGGCACGAACTTCTTCGGCGGCGGTGCGGTGCAGGAGGACGCGTTCGATCTGGACGAGGATTTCACCGAGCCTGATTCGGGAGAGCCGACCGAAGAGGACGCTCCGGATGAAGGCGAGGGCAATTCGGACGACGAAGAGGGCGGAGCGGCGCGCGAAGCGGATGCCCCTGCACAGGAAGAGCCGACTGCACCCGCGCCAGCCCTTGAAGACGCGCCCGCGATAGACGATGTGGAGTCCGACACAGACACGACCCCATCCGAGCCATCGCCTGAACCCGAGCCCGCGCCTGCAAAAGAGGACGAGCCCGACATCGACGACGGCCTTTACTAGGACCGACCCGCCATGCGCGCCGACATCGAGCAGCACCAATCCGACATCGAGCAGTCCGTTGCACTGCTGAGGAGGCGTCTTTGACTGGGAAACCAGTGAACGCCGCCTCGCCGAAATCGACGCGCTGATCGAAGCGCCCGGCTTCTGGGACGACGCGCAGGCCGCGCAGAAGACGATGCAGGAACGCTCCCGGCTGGAGAGCGCATTCGAGGCGATCAACACGCTCACGACAGAGCTTGCCGACAATGTCGAGCTGGCGGAGATGGCCGAAGCCGAGGGCGATCAGGAAATGCTGGACGAGGCGGCCGCCGCGATCGCCGCGCTGAAGAAGAAAGCCGACACGGCGGAGCTGGAAGCGCTGCTGTCCGGCGAGGCCGACGCGAATGACTGCTTCGTCGAAATTCACCCCGGCGCAGGCGGCACCGAGGCGCAGGACTGGGCCGCCATGATGATGCGCATGTATTCGCGCTGGGCCAGTTCGCGCGGCATGAAGGTCGATGTGCTGGAGAGCCAGGACGGCGACGAGGCCGGAATCAAGTCGGTCACGCTGAAGTTCAAGGGCACGAATGCGTTTGGCTGGATGAAGACGGAGTCCGGCGTCCACCGGCTCGTGCGCATCAGCCCCTATGATTCCAGCGCCCGCCGCCACACGAGCTTCGCCTCCGTCTGGGTCTATCCCGAGATCGACGACAGCATCGAGATCGATATCAATGAGAGCGATTGCCGCGTGGATACCTATCGCGCATCCGGCGCGGGCGGGCAGCACGTCAACAAGACCGATTCCGCCGTGCGCATCACCCACGAACCCACCGGCATCGTCGTGCAGTGCCAGAACGACCGCTCCCAGCACAAGAACCGCGCCCAGGCCTGGGACATGCTCCGCGCGCGGCTCTACGAAGCCGAGATGCAGAAACGCGAGGCCGAAGCCCAGGCGCTGGCGGATGACCGCAGCGACATCGGCTGGGGCCACCAGATCCGAAGCTATGTGCTGCAGCCCTACCAGATGGTGAAGGACCTGCGGACCGGGGTGGAGACGTCCGACACGGGCGGCGTGCT
>JAHDEU010000103.1 GCA_020628635.1 Hellea sp.
AGGGCAGCCGGGCTTTTATATAGTCGATGCGAAAGCCAGCCCTACGGGCTGATCACCGTCGTGCCATTGCCGCCATTGCTGCCGAACTGGTAGCTCAGGTTGAAATCGACAGGCAGGGCGTTGCGGAAGTTCTGCATGAACTGGCCGACTTCGCCGATATTGCTGGTGGGCACGAACACGATGTCGCCGCGGCGCAGCTGGATCGTGTCATTGTATTCGTGGATGTTGAGCAATCCGCCGCGAATGTTGACGGTCCGCAGCATCATGCCGCCATTGGGCGCGCGCCGCAGCACGGCGACCTGGCGCCCACGCGCCGTCGGGCGCATGCCACCCGCCATCAATATGGTTTCCAGCGCGCCGACGCGGCCCGGAAGCGTATAGGTGCCTGGCTGGTTGACCTGCCCGCCGACATAGACCTGCTCCGGCGCATAGGCACGGGGCGTGACGGAAATGCGCGGATCGCGCAGCTGTTTGCCCAACTCGCCCATCAGCGCGGCCTGCAGATCGGTGAAGGTGCGGCCGGCTGCCATGATCGGCGCGCTCATCGGCATGACGACGCGGCCATCGGGGCCCACGGTCAGCGTGCGCGACAGCTCCGGCGCGGATAAAACGACGATGTCGAGCTGGTCGCCCGGGACCAGCGTGTAGCTCGGCTCCCAATCCACCCATTGCTGGAACAGGCCCGGCGGAATGTGCGGGACCTGGAAGGCAGGGTGGCGCTGGTCGCGCAGGCGCGCGAACAGGCCGTCATATTTCTTGGGGCCTCGGGCCTGCGGCTCGTAACGGTAGGCGGGTTGACCCATGTGAGGCGCGCTCATCGGAGCGCCTTTTGTCATGTGCGGGTGGGGGACGGCGTGCCCGGCATAGCGGCTCTGCGCCTGCGCGGAACCTGCCATCAGCGCACAGGCCGCCGCGCCGCAGAATGCGGCCCTGAAGGCCCGTCCGGCTCGTCTGTCTTGCGTCATGGCATTCGCTTTCACGCGGTTCGTCATGTGAGCGTAGTTAACAAGAATGGATAAGGAATTATTAAACGGTCGCCGCCATTAACCATGGTGCACCCCATGCCTGGAGTGCGCGAGCAAGGCTGTCTCATGGCATTATTCACCCGCAAAGCGAAACCGACACCCGTCGCCGATACGAGCGCTGCCGTGGTCGGCGGCGGATACTCGGAACCGACCTATGTCCATGAAAGCCCTTCGCTGCGCGCGGGCGATCTGACGGTGGGCGAATATGCCAACGGCATTCCCAACATCAAGATCGGCTCGCTGGTGCGCGGCATGCTCAAGCAGTTGCCGGTCATCGCGGTCCTCACCGCGCTCGGTGCCATTCCGATCTGGTACTTCACCGCGGACCTGAAGCGCCAATATTCGGGCGAAGGCTCGATTCTCGTCCAACTCGGTCCGGAATACGTCTATCAGCCGGTCACGGGCGAGAACAGCAACGCCTCGCTGCTGCAGACACCCGACACGATCACGCTCAACGAAGTCGCGATCATGAAGAACCCGGAAGTGATGAACGCCGTGCTGCGTCCCATGCTGGACGATGCGGCGACGCTGGAGCGTTTCTCCGAATCGGCCGCCAAGAAATTCCGCAACACCCGCCCCGGCTCGCTCGACAACCAGCTCGCCTTCATGGAGTTGCGCAAGCAGATGGACAAACAGTTCTTCGTGGCGGCCCGCCCCAAGAGCTCGGTCGTCGATCTCGCCTACAAGCATGAGGACCCGCAACTGGCCGTGTCGCTGCTCAACGCGCTGATGGCGGAGTATATGGAGTACCGCAAAGAGGTCTTCGTCTACGGCGCGGGCGACCTGATCGGGGAGCGCCGCAAGGATACGGAAACGCAGCTTCGCCAGCTCGATCAGCAGATCGCGTCCTTCCTGTCGCGCAACCAGATCTCCGACTTCACGTCTGAACAGAAAGGCGCGTCCAAGCGCACGGAAGACCTCAAGGCCGCGCTCAACACCGAGCGCGCCAAGATCGTGGAGACCGAGCGCGCGCTCGCCGTGGTCGAGGACCAGCTGCGCGGCATGCCGGCCCAGATCGATCTCTATGTCGATGACCGCGCGTCCAACCGCATCGCCCAGGCCGAGCTGGAGCTGCAGCAACTGCTCGCCAAATATCTGCCGACATCCGATCCCGTGCGCCAGAAACGCACCGAGATCGCGGAGCTGCGCCAGCTGCAGAACGCCAATGGCGGGCGCGCGCAGGGCGGACGCCGCGTGGGGCCGAACCCGACGCACCAGGCGCTTCTGACCCGCCGCAACACGCTGCAGGCGACCGCCAATGCCGCGCGCGAGAAGGAGTTCACGCTCCAGCAGCAGCTCAACTCGGTCAACGGCAAACTCGCCCGCATGACCGGCCTGTCGCCCAAATATAACGACCTGCTGCGCGAGCGCGAAACGCTCACGGACCGGCTGAAGACCTATCTGTCCAAGGAACAGGAAGCGCTGATCAACCAGAGCCAGACGGAAGCGAAGTCGGAAAACGTCCGCGTGCTGTCCGAAGCGACCTATCCGATCAAGGGCCGCAACATGCGCAAGCTGGTGTTCGCGATTGCCCTGGCGGGCTGGGCGGCGACGCTGTTCCTGTTCGGGCTGTTCCGCGTCTTTTCCGACCCGCGCCACTACGCAACGCCTCCGGGTACGCGCCGCGGCCTGGGCGGCGCGGCCGTGCTCCCGACCGCGATGCCGGCGACGGAACCGGTCTTCGATCCGATCCCCGAGCCCGTGCAGCCCTATGCGCCCGCCACGCCCATGCCGGACGAATACGCCCCGGCCGCGCAGGCGTGGGACGGGCAGCCCTGGGACAATGCGGCTCCGGCGGCGCAGGGTTGGGACGGTCAAACCTATGCGGCGGAAGCGCACGACCCTTACGCCGTGCCGGTCTATGCAGACGGCCAACCCGCCTACACGCCGGACGCGACTTATATGCAGCCGAGCTATGAGCAGCCTGCCTATGCGGAGCCGAACAATCCCTACGCGGCTGGCGCCAGTGCCGCGCCGCTGGACAACCCGTACCAGGTCTAAGCGTTACTTCGCCGCGCTGCCGTAAAGGCGCGGCGACAGGCCGTCCCACCAGAGCACCTTGCCGACGCCTTGCGCGCAGCGGCCCAGCGCGGATAGATGTGCGGGGCGCCCCAGCAGTTTCAGCGCGCCGTAGCTGAGCCCGTGTAGCGCGGCCTGCACGCTGCCCACCGCCATCCAGAACGCGACCTTGGGCGCTCCGACCAGACCGCGGTCTGCCGCCTCCTGGCTCGGTGTCTGCCCGAAGGCGAAATGACGGCGCCAGAGATAGTCCGGCGTCGCGCGGTGCGGTGGGACATGCTCCCAGGCGAAGGCCTCCTGGCACCACGCCACGCGGTCCTTCTGCGCTCTCACTTGCGCAAAGAAGTGGTCGTCCTCACCCCCGACCTCGTTGAAGGCTGGGTCGAAGACGGGCGAGGGCAGGGCGATGCCGTGGAGATCGACCAGGCAGCCGCCCGTGCCGAGCGTCTCGCTGACCAGCGCCGTCGGCCTGTCGAGATCGCGGGAAAACAGCGGTCCGAGCCATTGCATGAGATGGGTGGAGCCTTCCGGCAGGTTTGCGACGGCGCGGCCGAAGGTGAGTGCTGCGTCCAGCTTTCGCGCCGTTTCCATCATCGGGTCGAGAAAGGGCGGCACGACTTCCATGTCGTCATCGAGGAACAGCACGAAGCGCGAGCGCACCCGCGCCATGGCGGCGTTGCGCGCGTTGGATACGCCGGGCGAGGGCTCCACGCTGTAGTCTATGTCGAGGCGCAGGGCGTCGCTGGCCGCCCGCGCCGCCTCGCCCGCGCTGCCCGCCGCGTCATTGTCCACGACCACCACGCGTACATCGCTACGCCCGCCGACATCCGCGTCGATGCTTGAAAGCAGGCGCGAAAGGTCCGCCGGGCGGCGGAAGGTCGGGATGACGATGGTGACGTCGCTCATGCCGCGCTCTCCCTCGCTCGGTCCAGCGCAGGGCCGATGGGCAGGACTTCGACGCCGTGCTGCAGACACGCCGCGATCACGCGCGACAGGCTTTCCGGCGTGCAGCCGAAGGCGGACGGCACGCGCCGCACGTCATGGGTAAACAGGGTCAGCCAGCGGCGCTCTTTGGCGGCCGTCTCGATCTGCGCGAGGACCGCATCCACCGTGTCCTCATAGAGCCGAGCGGAGGCGGCCAGGTTCAGATCGACCGCCGCGCCCTTGGGATCGTGAATGCCCCGCAGCAGTTCGAACTCGCCCGCCAGAGCGCGTTTCGTGTCCGGTGTCGCCTCGCCGTAAGGGTAGGCGAAGCTGCGCGCGCGGGGCAGGCCGAGCCTGGCAAAGGCGTCGCGGTTGCGCGCAATGTCGCCGCGCATGGCGTCTGGTCCGACGGCGGCCGCATCGAGATGGGAGAAGCTGTGGTCCGCGACCTCGTGGCCGCGCAGATGGGCCTCGACCAGCTGCTCTTCCGACATGTGGACGCCCAGATGGTTGCGCGTGTCGCACAGCCCGACGCAGGCATAGATGGTCGCGCGCCAGGTCTCGCGCTCCAGCAGGGGCAGGGCGTTGATCAGGACCGAGCGCGGGCAGTCATCGAACGTGAAGCTGACCAGGCCGCGCTGCAATCGGGGCGTTAGCGGACGCCGCGCGAGATAGCGCGCAGACCGCCGCGCAATGCGCGCGCGCACGCTGCGGCTGGGTGTGTGCACGGTGGCGCTCATCCGCGCATCGCCTCTGCATAGTGGGACGCGCGCCAGAGCTTGAGCGCCAGCACGCGGAGCCGCGTCGGGACGGCTTTCGCCCGCACCAGCCCGCGCAGGACCGGGCGCGATGCCTTGTGCCCCGGCACGCGCGAGAGCTTTGTCACGATGCGGTAGAGCGGCAGACGCTCGGCCAGCGCCGGGTGCAGCTGCGTGAAGCGGCGGTAGTTCGGCCCGCTCGTCGCGAAACGGCTCAGCAGCGTGTCCGTGCTCTCCAGCCCCAGATGCACCGCCGGATTGTCGACGTGGCGCAGGCGGTAGCGCGCGTGGATGCGCGCCGCCCACTCGCTGTCCTCCCAGCCCCAGCCGGAGAAGCCGGAGTCGAACCCTTCCTCGTTCAGCACGGTGCGCCGGACGCAGAGATTGGACGAGGCGACATATTGCGGGCCTGCCGCCTGCCGCGCTTCGGCCGACAGGCAGTCGGAGGCGTCTGACAGCGCGCGGTGCAGTTCGGTCGTCTCGTCCCGCGCGGCCTCCACGGTGAAACCGCCGAACATCACGTCGCAATCACCCGCCTCGATCTGCTCCAGATAGCGGGTGATGAAGTCGCTGTGATCGACGCGCATGTCGGCGTCGAGAAACAGCACCCAGTCGGCCTGCGCGCGCGCCTGCAAGGCATTGCGCGTGGCGGAGCGGCCCCGGTTTGCCGGGGCGTGCAGATGCTGCACGGGCAGGGAGAGGGTCGCGATGGTGGTGTCGACCGCCCGCGTCAGCGCTTCGTCGCCCGAGCCGTCGTCCATGATCAGGACCTCGACCTCATCCACACGCGCCTGACCGTCCAGCGAGCGCAGCAGCACACTCGGGTCGTCGCGGTAGAACGGCACGAGAATGCTGAGGCGAGGCGCGCTCATTCCGCCGCCTCCAGTGCAGCACCCCGGCTGCGGAACCGTGCGAGCGTGTTCCGGATGAAGCTCCGGCAATCGGCCGCGTTCACCGCCCAGCAGCTCAGCAGATAGACCGCGCCGCCCACAGCGGCCTTGATCAGCAGGGTCACGATGCCCGGCTCCATGCCGCCCAGCGGCAGCGCCATGACGGCGACGGCCATGACCCCGCAGGACAGGGCGATCTCGGCGGATGCGCGAAGCGGCCAGGGCAGGGGATAGTGGCGACGCGCGGTCCAGACAGCCAGCCCGAAGGCGACCGTGTAGCCCGCAATCGTGGCCCAGACCGCGCCCAGCAATCCGTATTCCGGCACGAGCATGAAGTTCAGCGCGAGGTTCAATATGACGGGCGGGACCATGACCCAGATGAACTCATGCGTCTGGCCGGAGAACATGAAGGCGCGCTGCACGTAGTAGGTGATCAGCCCGTTGATCAGCCCGGCAAAGGCGATCCACGGCATGACCATCACGGCATTGTCGCGAATGTCCTCGCCGACGATGAAGCCCGCATCCTTGGCGACCAGCGCAATGCCCACAGCCGCCGGCATGACGATCCAGAGCAGGGTCGCGCCGTAGTCGCGCATGATGGGCCGCGATTCCTCGACGCCCTGCTTTTCCAGCGCGGTGATGGCGCTGGGCAGCACGGCCATGGACAGCCAGATGAAGATGATCTCGAGCGAGCGGTTGGCGAGGTTGTAGCCCGCATTGTACTCGCCCGCCGCGCCTTCGCCCATGACGGCGAGGATGATGTACATGTCGGCGGAATTGAGCGCGTAGGACAGCAGCAGGCTGATGCAGATCGGCAGGCCGTACACCGCGTAGCGCTTGGCCCGCGCGGGCTCGAACCGTCCGCCGCGCAACCGTTTCAGCATGAAGGGCCCGTCCCAGCACAAAGCGACCGCGAGGCCGATGATGATGCCGATGAACGGCCCGGCCTCGCGCAGGGGCGTGAGCACGACCAGCAGCAGTCCGAGCGAGAACGAAAACACCGTCTGCCCGGAATAGGTCAGGCTGTAGCGCATGATCCGGTGGGCGGCCTTGTGCGCCTCCATGCCGAGATTGAGCATGACCTGCAGGCAGGTTGAGCCCAGCGCGAATGCGAGCACGGTCTTCATCGGACCCGCGATCGGCAGGAGCCAGAGAAGCGGCATGATGACGGCGAAGCTGACGGCGCCGACCCCCAGCGCGAGACCGTAGAGCGTGCGCAGGTGGTCGTTCACATCCGCGTCGTGCTCGGCCCGCGCCTGGTAGCGGGCCATGGCGGCCTCCATCCAGGTGAACAGGCCCATATGCACGAATTGCATGGTGACGATGGCGATGCCGTAGCGGCCCCACTCGGCAGGTTCGAGCAGGCGCGTGAGCACCACGATCGTCCCGAAGCTCACCAGAACATTGGCGAGATTGACGGGCAGATAGGCGAGGAGTGTGCGCCCCATCTTCATCTGATGGTGTCGCTATCGCCCAGCAGGACCGGCAGGGTCTTGAGCATGATCGACAGGTCCCAGAGCAGGTTGGAGCCCTCGATATATTCGACGTCGAGCTCCACCCGGCGGGCGATGTCGCTCTGGTCGTGCAGCGGTCCGCGCGAGCCGTTGATCTGCGCCCAGCCCGTCATGCCCGGCTT
>JAHDEU010000104.1 GCA_020628635.1 Hellea sp.
CTCGCCGTCGGTCCGCTTCGCGGCTCTTTGGGCTCGACCCCTAAAAGGGGAGGAGTTGTAAAATGAGCTGTTTTTGAGCCTGACGAGTTCCAGCCACCGTAACGCATCGACGGCCTAACCCGCCGGGTCGCTCATCGCTTCCATGTTTGCGTCGGCCTGCCGGATCGCGGCCTCCAGCTTTTCCTCGGCTGTTTCGAGGTTCTTCTTCGGGTCCTGGTAAAAGGCCGTCAGCTTCATCACCTGCAGGAAGGTCTTGTTGAGCGCCCTTCCCGCGAGCCCCATGGGCCGGTCGAAGTCGAAGAGCAGGATGACGCGCTCCTCGTCCGTTTCGTTCCAGACCTCGTGCTCATAGGTGTCGTCGAACACGAAGATCTCGCCCTCTTTCCAGGCGGTGATCGTGTCGTCCACGCGGATGCGGCATTGCTCGCGGTCCTTGGGAATGATCAGGCCGAGGTGGGAGCGGAGTATTCCCTTGGTCACGCCCTTGTGGGCCGGGATGTGGTAGCCGGGTGCGAGGATGGAGAACATGGCGGTCTGGAGGTTGGGCACGCGCTCCAGAATCTCGGCCGTCCTCGGCGTGAGCTCCGTGTTCTTCTCCAGCCGCTGGCCGAAACCGAACAGAACAAACGTCTTCCAGTTGTTGGCCGTGGAAAGCCGGTACTGGTCCGGGCTGATCTCGTGGAAACTCGGGATCTCGTCGCGATAGGCCAGCACCGCCTGCGCTTCCTCGCGGATCGTCTCCCAATTGTCGGTGAAGTCCTTGAGAAACGGGAAGTGCGAGTTGTCGATCTTGGGCGTGTCGGGCACGAGCGACTGCGCGGCCTGGAAGCCCGCGATCTTGCGCACGAGCTTCTTGCCCGTTTTCTTCACGAAAGCGCGGCGGCCCTTCTTCAGGGTCTCGGGTTTTTCGACAGTCTCGACCATGGCGGGCGCGTTACGCGAGCAGCTCCGGCCCGTCCATCATGTAGTTCCGCGTCACGGGCAGCGCGTGCACATCCTTGGTCAGCTGAATCTGGAAATTCATGTGCTTGCCGTAGAGGAAGCTGAACTCGGAAATGACGAGATAGAACTCCCACATGCGGGCGAAACGCTCGTCCTTCATGGCGATGACGGCGTCGCGGTTCTCTTGAAAGCGGCGCTCCCATTCGGCCAGCGTGTAGGCGTAGTGCAGGCGCAGGATCTCCATGTCGGTGACCCAGAGCCCGGCCTTCTCGATCTCGGCGAACGTTTCCGACAGCGCGGGGCTGTAGCCGCCGGGGAAGATGTATTTGCGGATCCACTTGCCCGTCGAGCCGGGCCCGCCCTTGCGCCCGATCGAGTGGATCAGCGCGCAGCCATCATCGGCCATGACGTCGCGGATGGTCTCGAAATACTCCAGGAAGTGGCCCACTCCGACATGCTCGAACATGCCGACCGACACGACGCGGTCGAACGGTCCCTGCACGTCGCGGTAATCTTGGAGCAGGATGGAGACCTTGTCCTCCAGCCCGGCGTCCCTCACCCGCTCGGTCGCCAGCGCGTGCTGGTCGTGGGACAGGGTCACGCCCGTGACATGAACGTCGTGCTCCTTGGCCAGGTGGATCGCCATGCCGCCCCAGCCGCAGCCGATGTCGAGCACGCGCTGTCCGGGCGATAGGTTGAGCTTGGCCGCGATGTGGCGCTTCTTGGCGAGCTGCGCCTCTTCCAGCGTGATCTCGTCCAGTGGCTTCACATCGGTCGGCCAGTAGGCGCAGGAGTACTGCATGTCGGCGTCGAGGAAGAGCCGGTAGAGATCGTTGGAGAGGTCGTAATGCGCCTCGACATTCTTGGAGGAGGCCTCGCGCCGGTTGCGCTGCATGGTCTTGCGCAGGCGCTTCTGCACCCGCTTGATCCGCGACCGGACGGGTCCGCCGCGCAGGCCGTCGCGGTTCTCCGCAAAGACCTGAAGGAAGCCGCGAATGCCGCCCTCCACCACTTCCAGCGTGCCGTCCATATAGGCTTCGCCGGCATGGAGCTCGGGGTTCAGGAACAGGCTCGTGTAGAGTTTCTTGTCGTGGATCTTCACGGTCGCGGAGGGCTCACCGCCCGGTCCGTAATCGTGCCGCACGCCGTTATGGTCGATCACGCTCAGCCGCCCGCGGGTCACGAAACGCCGCATCATCGCATCGAAGAGTTTCATGGTGGTGCGATTAGCACGAACATTCGGTGCGTAAACGCACGGCTTTGTGAGCCATAATCTTTATTGCGCGGCGAGCAGGTCTGCCTGTTCATTCGCCTCGCGCCGCAGCCAGTCGGCGATGGCGTCGGCGGCGCGTTCGCTGCTGGGTGTCTCGCCCAACTCGAAGGTCTCGCCGAACACATAGTCCTGCGCCGGGCGGTAGTCGGCATGGGTGGCCCGAGCCTCGCGCACCATGTCGATGAGGCCGTCCACGCTGTCGAGCACGGGTCCGGTCGTCCAGTTCAGATAGAGCGGATTGCCTGCCCAATCGGCGCGGTGGCTGTTGAGGAAGATCGTCGGCCGGCGCTCCACCAGGAATTCGTAGAGCTGGGACGACACATCGCCCAGATAGATGTCCGCCAGACGCGTATAGGTCATGTCCACGCTGCGCGTGCTGCCCAGATCGATGTGGATGTTGGGCAGATCGTAGAAGCGCTCCGGGACCGACCGCGTGCGGCGGACGCGCTTGTATTCCACGCTGGTCTGCAGCTTGCGCTGGAACAGCATGATGTGCGGCGCGAAGATCAGGTTGAGGTCCGGATTGTCCGCAAAGGCCTGCAGCACGTCCTCGCCCATGGAATACCAGCTCGACAGATGCGGGTCGAAATGCGGGTTGTAGAGCACGACCGGATTGTCGTTGTCGAAGAGCCGGGGCAGCCCGCCGCTCGGCACGAAGTCGAATTTCGGATAGCCCGCCACGGCATAGTTGCCATCACTGACGAGGCCGTGTTCGCGGTGGCGCTGCTCGTCCTTGGGACCGGCGACCAGCACGAAGTCGAAGTCACGGATGGAGGATTTCTGCGCCACCGCGCGGTCTCCCGCGCCGTGATGGGTCAGCACGAACTTCAGGTGGTCCAGCCCGAACTGCGTCTTCAGCAAAAGGGTCGTCGATTCGGGCACCACGAACACGTCGAAGCCCGACAGCAGTTCGAGATTGTCGCGCAGCACGGCGATACGTCGCGCGGGCGCCACGGCATTGGCCGCGCGCAGCAGGGTGCGGTCGGCTCCGCGCGTGTCCAGGTCGATGAAGGTCGTGCGCCCCGCGAGACCATCGCCCAGACCCGAGAGCACGATCTCCTTCTGGTCCTCCGAAGAGGTCAGCACGCTGACATCGATGCCCGGATGGCGGCGGAGCATCTCGCGCAGGATCGGTGCGGTGTGCGCGACCTGGTGCGGGACTTCGTGGTTGTACAGAAACGCCACACGCAGGGGCGAGCCGTCGGGTTTGAGCACTCTATCCATTCTCAGGCCCACTTTCAGCCGCACCGCGCGGCACAGGCCATGCGTGTTTATTCCTACGCATGACAAACACGTCGTGTTTCATTTCTGTCATGGCAATGTCATTCATGTCGGTGCCTCGAACCCATCGGCGCTGTCCGCCCAGAGCTGTATCGGCAGGGACAGGGCGGAGGCTTCCGCGCGGGTCTTCGGCTTGGGATCGACGACGATCGTGCGGCCCGCCAGGCCGATCATGGGAAAGTCGGCGCGGCTGTCCGTGTAGAAGACGCTGTCCCGCCCGCGCCATCCCCTTTCGGACATGTAGTTCATCACGGCCTCGCGCTTGGCCTCGCCATAGCAGTTGGCGGTCGCGAACTCTTCGAGCAGATGCTCGCCGTCCCACGCCATCCGGGTGCAGACGAGGTGCGTCACCCCGAGTGCGCGCGCAATCGGCTCGGCCACGAGATCGACGGCCGCGCTGGCGATGAGGATGTCGTCACCGCGCGAACGGTGGTAGTCGAGCGCCGCCACGGCGCCCGGCCGCAAACCCTCCTCCACCTCCTTGCGTGCGAAGTCCTCGGCCATGGCCTGCAATTCGCTCCGGGATCGCCGCAGGAGGCTCCATCGCATCATGGAGCGCTTGACCGCGCCGCGCGGGCGCTTGCCGCGCTTATAGGCGATCTGGTCGCGCAGGGTTTCAGCCAGCAGCGGCACCCAGAGCCACGGGCGCATGCGCACGCTGCGCCACACGAAACGGCCCCACGTGCCGCGACGGGTCAGAGTGTAGTCGAGGTCGAAGATCGCGATCATTCCGGTTCCGCCTCGTCCGAGAAGGCGGCCAGCGTCCGGGACACGAGCGCAACGACAAGCACCAGCGCAACCGCATAGCCGACGATGGACGCCCAACCGATTCCCATCGGACCCAGCCAGGCGGTGAGGACGAAAAAGCTCGCAATATAGGCGATGATTCCGCCCAGCCGCGCATAGATGGCGCGTTCGGGACGCCCTACGGCATAGAACACGGGATAGAGCGGCGCGACGGCGGCAAACACTGCCGCGCCCAGCACGAGCAGCACGGCCAGATCGACGGTCATGGCATACTCCTCCCCGATGGAGCGGTCGATGGCGCCCGGCCCGAACACATAGACCAGCGCGGCCAGAGCCAGCCCGACCGCGATGGAGAGCAGGCTGGCCCGCGTGACCAACCGCAGGATCTGCCGCCCCTCCCCGGCCGCTATGATGCGGGCCAGTTCGGGATAGATGACCTGGTCGAGCAGCTTCACGCCCTCGGACAGCAGCTTGGCCACTTCCTCGGCAACCTTGAACACAGCGCCGATGGCCGGCCCGAACACGGCGGAAACCAGCAGCAGCGGAAGGTGGGTGAAACCTGCGCCCAGCGAGCTGTCGGTGAACGCCTTGGTAGAAAACGCCCACACCCCGTCGCGCGGGCCCAGGAACGACACCTTGGCGCGGATGACGGGCTTCAGCAGACCGCGCGCGTGGAGCTCGTAAACGCCCAATCCAATGACCGTGAGATAGCGCAGCAGCGAGGCGACATACCAGACGACCACATAGCCCACCACGCCCCAGCCCTGGTTCGCGGCAATCAGCACGCCGACCAGCCGCACCAGCGGCATGACCATCCAGGCGGCGGCGAGTCCGTTGAAACGGTCGAACAGGCGCAGCACGCCCGTGCTCATGCCGATCTGCTGGAACAGCACGACCGAGCAGTAGAAGACCGCGAGCTGGTAGAGCTCGTCCGGCGGCAGGGGCAGAGCGTCGTCCACCAGGTCCGGAAAGGCCTGCATGGCGGCGAGGAACACGCCGAACAGCGTGACGGCGGCAAGGTAGGACAGCACGACCGACACCGCGTCGAGCTTGACCGCGAACTTGATGAGCTTGGCCAAAGACGCGCCGTCGCCCGCCTCCACGTCGTCCGAGCCGAACCGGATGATGGTCTGCCACGGTTGGAAGGTCATCATCTCGCCGAAAAACAGCATATAGCCATGCAGCAGAACGACGATCCCGAATTCGGCCCGGTCGAGATAGCGCGCCGCCGTGATGAGCGCGACCAGGCCTATCAGAGCGCCGGCGGCCTTGGCCACGAACAACACACCGGCATTGGAGGCTATCCGCCCGCCGACCGAGCGCTTGGACGCGATCGACAGATCCATCAGCGGGACGCCACGATGCGCTCGACCAGCTCCAGATCGGACGGCTTGTCGACATCGATCGCGGCCTCTGCGTGCGAAAGCAGGACTGGCGATGCCTTTATTTTCAGACGCTTGCCGACGGCAGTGAAAGCATCCGACAGCGTCAGGCGGCCCGATGCATAGCGCAGACCGATGCCGACACCCAGCGTGCGCGCGAGCTTCAACGGCTCCTTGCGGAAGTCCTGCGCGGTCTTCCAGAAGCGCATGGCCTCGAGGCCCTTGACGTTGGCGACATAGAACAGATTGCAGCCCGACACGGCGTAGTCGGCGAAGCGCAGGTAGGTGCGGGACGTCTCCGGATAGCCCGCCTGCACGACCGCTTCGGTCGCCAGGCCGACGCAGAAATCCGCGCCCGTCGCCTGCGCGGCCGCGATGAACTCGCTCACGATCTCGGCGCTCAGCAGCGCGTGGTCGCAGGTCGTCAGCAGCGCGGGAAACGCACCGCCCTCCAGCGCCATCAGCGCGCTGTCGGCGGGACCGCGCCCACCCTCGACCAGAGCGAAACCATGCCGCTCATCCGGGTAGCCGGACAGCGCGAACGGCTCCTCCAGCCCGGCCTCGCGCAGCGCCGCCGCGACCCGCTCGACCATCGGCACGCCGCCCACCGGGATGTCCGCTTTCCACGTCACGCCCGCATGCTCGCACAGCGCGTCGGGTCCGGGGCGCTGGCCCGCGAGGATGACGGCGCGCGGGCTCACAGCTGCGTCTCGTATATGCGGTAGGTCTTGTAGTTCACCGCGCCCGCCTGCTCGGCGATGGCCCGCATCCCGGCGTTGTCTTCGAGAATCCACGACAGCTCGCATTGGGTGAAGCCCTGCTTGTGGCCATGGTCGAAGGCGAGCTGGCAGAGCTTGGCGACGATGGCGAGGCCCTTGCGCGTGTTGTGCAGCTCGCGCGACAGGCCCATCAGCGGGATGCGCGACTTGGTGACCTTTTTCGCCTTCAGCCGGTAGAGGAATTTCGCCCAGTTGAACGGCAGCAGGCGGCCATCGAACCCGCGCGCGATCTCGTTCACATCGGGAATCATCCAGATGAAGGCAACGGGCCGCTCATCGATCATGCCGACCCAGAAACCCTCGTCGAAGATGATGGGCTTCATCTCCTTGGCCATGTGGTCGATCTGCTCGGGCGGAAACGGCAGAAAGCCCCAATTCTCCGACCACGCATCGTTGAAGATGCCCATGGCGAGTTCGACATCCCGCTTGAAATTCTTGCGGTCGAGATGACGCCAGCTAATTGCGGCGTCACGTTCGGCAAGCCGGCACATCGCATCGACCATGCGCGTGGACGGCGCACCGTTGGAGAGATCCGCGAGATAGCAGAGCATGTCCACCGTCTTGGTGAAGCCATGCCGTTCGACCGCCGCGACCTGGTGCGGTCGGCCCGGCGGCATCAGCACGGCATTGGGATGCTCGAACCCCTCGACCAGCAGGCCGACCTCCTCGTTCACGCTCCACATGGCGGGTCCGAGCAGGCGCGTGCGGCCCAGCTCGCGCGCGATCGCCCCGGCTTCGCCCAGCAGCGCGTCCTCGACCGCCGCATCATCATCGCAATCGAAATAGCCGAAAAAGCAGTCGTCCGCGCCGTAGCGCGCATCGTGATG
>JAHDEU010000105.1 GCA_020628635.1 Hellea sp.
GACCTTCCTGCGGGTCGGCGACATTGTGTCCTACGCCTATGACGTGACCAACACCGGCAACCAGACCCTGACGCAGCCGGTGTCCGTGACGGATGACAAGATCGACACGGTCAACTGCCCGGCCACGCTGCTGGCACCGTCCGAGTCCCTGACCTGTGTGGCCGACTACGCGGTGACACAGGCCGACATCGATGCGGGTTCCGTCACCAACCTCGCCTCTGCCGACAGCGGCGATGCGGGCTCGCCCGAAGTGTCGGAAACAGTCACCGCCGATCGCATGCCGCGCCTGTCTCTGCAGAAGTCGGTCGCCAGCTCCGTGCAGGTCGGCGGCCCGATCTATGACGTGACCTATGACCTCGTGCTGGAAAACACCGGCAATGTGACGCTGAGCGGCCTGTCCCTGACGGACGATCTGCGCACCACGCTCGCGCCCGCCGTGATCTATGCCGACCCGAGCACGTCCGCGGATGGTCCGCTGACGGGCACGCTCAATGCGAGCTATGACGGCGCGGACACGATCGAACTGCTCGATGGCACTGGCGTGCTGGCCGTGGGAGAGCGCGCGACCGTGACGCTGAGCGTGCGCGTGGACGCCACGATCGCCGGACCCGCCCAGGGTAACACCGCCTTCGCCAATGCCGCTGAACTCACCAGCCCTGTCCCGTCCAATGACCCGAGCGTGACGCCCGGCGCGGGCGACGATGTCCAACCGACGCCGCATCCGCTGGATGACCGCGACGGCGATGGCGCGCCCGACATCTTCGAGAGCTTCGAGGAAGACCGCGACGGCGACGGCATCCCGGATGCGCAAGACTATGACCCGACCGGCTATTTCTACTGCGAGGAGAACGGGAGCATCCTGTCCGGCGGCCGCATCGCCGTCACCGGTCCGGCTGGCCGCAACGCATCTGTTGGCACGGCCAACAACATCGTCATCGTGCATGACGGCACGGACGGCTTCTACCAGTTCTACGTCACCGAAGCCGGTGAGTACGAGTTGGAGCTGACCTATCCGACCACTGGAAATGTCAGCGTGTCGCGCCTGCCGGAAACGGATGTGCTGGATGCGACATCGCTGTTGCCCGACAACCCCGCATTGCTCGGCAGCACGGAATTTGCCGACACGAACCGCTTGGCCGATGACAGCCTGTCCGCCAATCCGCGCTTCTTCACCCGCTTCGCGTTCGAGGCCGGCGATCCGAGCGTGCTGGCCAACAACATCCCGCTGCGCGATTGCGGTGTTCCGGGACTGCGCGCCGACAAGGCCGTCGTCGCAGGACCCGAGTTCGACCGATCGGGCCGCCAGTCGGTGACCTATGCCCTCAGTGTCGAGAACACCGGCGAGACCCGCCTGCAGGACGTGTCGCTCGTCGATGATGTGGATGCCGTGTTCGGCACGGGCCGCGTCAGCGTCGAGGCCGTGCGCGTCACCAGCGCGCCGGGCAGCCTGTCGGCCAACTCGGCCTATGACGGCGCGGCCAACACCGACGTCCTGCCCACCGGCATCACGCTGGCGGCGGGCGAGGCGATCACAGTCGAGCTCGACCTGTCCGTGAACCCGGAGCGCGACGGCGAGTTCCTCAACACGCTCACCGCGTCCGCAAGCACGCCGCTGGACGGTTCTGTCGTGACGGCGAGTTCCGACGCGCCCGTCACGCTGGTTCCGCTGTCAGACGCCTCGCAGCTCACGGTCACCAAGACCGCGCAGCCGAGGACTGTCCAGATCGGCGATCCGGTGCTCTACCGCATCGAGGTCACCAACGATTCCGCGTCCACCATGACGGATCTGCGGATCACAGACCGCCTGCCGCAGGGCTTTGCCTATGTGCCGGGCAGCGCGCGGGTTTCCGATGGCGGCGAGCCGGTCGAGTCCGAGCCTCTCGTGCTCTCGCGCGGAGTGCTGTCCTGGGACATCGCGCTGGGCGAGGACGCGCCGCTGGACACGCTGGATGCGGGCGAAACGCTCGCCGTGTCGCTGCGCCTGCTCGCAGGCCCGAATGTCGAATTTGGCGCGCATGAGAACCAGGCTTTCGCGGAATCCTTGCGCGACGGATCGCGCTCGGAAGTCGCGACCGCGATCGTCGACTACATCCCGGAGCCGAGCTTCGACTGCACGCCCGTGCTGGGTCGCGTTTATGACGATGTGAACCAGAACGGCTATCCGGATGACGGTGAGCCTGGCCTGCCCGGCGTGCGCCTGGCCACGGTCAATGGCGACATCATCACGACGGACGAGTTCGGCCGCTATCACATCCCGTGTGCGAGCATTCCGCATGCGGAGCGCGGCAGCAACTTCCTGCTCAAGCTGGACGACCGCACCCTGCCGCTGGCCTACAACGTCACGACCGAGAACCCGCGCGTCGTGCGGGCCACGCGCGGCAAGTTCGTGAAGATGAACTTCGGCGCGGCGCACCGCCCGCTGGTCCGCGTCGATCTCTTCGCCGCAGACCTCGACAATGGCCGCATTCGCACGGACGCCGCCGAGCGCGCGGCCAGCGTGCTGCTGCAGGCCCGCGCCGCGCGCGCCGACATGGAACGCGCGCTGATCGTCTATCACGCCGAGGAAGGTGAGTTGGTCGAGTCCGCGCAAGCCAAGCTGCAGGTCGCGCTGGCCATGGTCCGCGATCTCGATGCGGAGCTTTCCGACATCGCGCTGCAGGCCGATTGGGGCACGCACCGTCCGGCCGATATCGCACCCTACGGAACAGAGGACGGCGAGCGCTTCAAACAGGCCGGACAGGTCTTCGACACGGACGGCACGCAGCCGCGTCCGGGCAACCGCGCCCGCATCCGCTTCGGCGAAGGCGACGACGGCCGAGTATCCCGCATGGAGCCGATCGACGGCCCGCGCGGCGACCGCTCCACGCGCCTGGCCAAGGACGGCTTCGGCATGCGCCAGGACGGCGACGACCCGGTCTTTGACGGCCCGTCCGTCGGCCGCCGTTCGACCGGACCCGACACCAGCACGCGGCCGAACCGCCTGCAGCGCTGGCTCGGCTGGGGCAATGCCACCACGGCCTATGCGGACGGCATGGAGGTCGAGACGACCGTCTCCGCGCTCGACACGCTCAAGCGCCTCAACGTGCAGGCCAATGTGGTCAGCGACGGCGAGGGCGGCTTCCGCACCATCCACGCGGAAGGATACTGGAACTATGACGCCTTCGTGGAGCGCGCAGAACTCCGCGTGTTCGAGCGGGGCAGCTCGACCCGTGCAGAGCCGCTTGCCGTGACGACATTCGCCGACGGCGAGGCGCGCCTGCCCATCATCGACGGCGCGCTGCTGCGCGACCTCGACTATGTGCTCCGCGTCTATGGCCGCGATGGCGCGGGCTTCGACGAGACAGCCCCCAAGGCGCTCGACATCGGCGAGGCGGAGTTCGACCTCACGCCCGCCGAATGGGAAGCCGAGCGCTTCACCGCATTCGGCCACTCCACCTTGCGCATCGACCGCCTGCGCACGCCGGGCGGCACGGTCCGCGTCTATGGCCGCAACGTCTCGTCCGACACCGTGCAAGTCATGGGCCAGACCGTGCGCGTGGACGAGGCCGGCCGGTTCGTGGCCGAGCAGATCCTGCCGAGCGGCGAGCAGGCCGTCACCATCGAAGCATCCGACGGCTACCGCATGGTGCGCAGCGTCGATGTCAGTTCCAAGGACACATTCTTCGTCGCGCAAGTGGAAGCCACGATCGGTGCGAACATCGCGCGCGATGCGGACGGTGACCGCTCCTATGAGGACGGCCGCGTGGCCTTCTATGTGCGCTCCAAGCTGGATGACCGCTGGGCTGTCACGGCCACCGCCGACACGGGCGAGGCGGGTCTGGGCAATCTGCTCAACGGGCTGGACGACAAGGACGTCAACGGCCTGCTGCGCCGCCTCGACCCCGACCGCTACTACCCGACCTATGGCGACGAGAGCACGATCGAGCAGGACGCCCCGACCTCGGGCCGGGTCTATGCCCGCATCGAGCGCGACGACGACTACCTGCTCTGGGGCAATTACCAGACGCAGTTCACCGACACCGAGTTCGGCCGCGTGCGCCGCACCCTTTACGGCGCCAAGCTGCGCTGGGACGGCGGCGGTGCGCCGACCGCGCTGGGCGACGAGCGGACCGAACTGACGGCCTTCATCGCGGAAGGTGGCTCGCGCCAGGGCCGCGACGTGCTGCGCGGCACGGGTGGCTCGGTCTATTACCTCCGCCACGGCGACATCGCCATCGGCTCCGAAGTGCTGCGCGTGGAGACGCGGGACAGTGTCTCCGGCTTGGTGCTGGAAAGCCGCCGCCTGACCTATGGCACAGACTACGACCTCGACTTCATCCAGGGCCGGGTGCTGCTGACGCAGCCGCTGGGCTCCACGACAGACGATGGCCGCCTGTTCCGCGACGGCAATCAGAGCGGCAATGAGTCGGTCCTCGTCGTGGACTACGAGTACACGCCGATCTTCGGTGCGTCCGACGATGCCGCGGTTTACGGCGCGCGCGTGTCGCGCTGGCTGGGCGACAGCTTCAAGCTGGGCGCGACCTACAACCACGACACGGATGGCGGCGCCGAGTCTGATCTTTACGGAGTCGATGCCACGCTGCAATTCGCGCCGCGCTCCTACCTGAAGGCCGAATATGCCCGCACGGAAGGACTCGGCGTGCAGGCGTTCCGCTCGAACGACGGCGGTTTCACCTATGCCGAGCAGGACCGTGGCGGTGTCGCCGGGCAGGGTTCCGCCGACGGTCTCGCACTGGAAGCGGCGGTCAATTTCGACGACTTCGCCGCGATCGGCTGGGACGGCACGACCTATGCCTATTACCGCGACCGCGACGCCGGTTTCGCCGGCTACTCCGAAGCAACCGATCAGGCGGTCGAGCAATATGGCGGCGGGCTGGATATCGGCCTGTCCGAGGAGCTGCGCTTCAAGGCGCGCGCGGACATCACGGACGATCAGACCGTGGGCACGCGCTCCTATGCCGAAGCCAGCGTGGAAGCGGCCGTGAGCGAGCGCATCACCCTGCGCGGCGGCGTTGCCTTCTCCGACGACAGCCGCGGCAATAGCGGCACCTCGCTGGGCGGCCGCGTCGATTACAAGCTGGACGAGAGCAATTCCGTCTATGCCTTTGGCCAGGTCGGACTGGAGGGCGACAACACGCGCACCACCGACCGGATCGGTGCGGGCGCGGAAGTGCGCCTGTCCAAGAACGTGCTGGGCGGAGGCGAAATCTCCACCGGCGAGGACGGGCTGGGCGCGCGCGCGAGCCTGCGCTTCGAGCATGAGGACGGCGACGAGAGCTATCTCGCCTATGACCTGCCGCTCAACAGCCAGCTCGCGGCCAATCTCGGCACGCTCAATGTCGGCACGCGCCAGCGCTACGGCGACGCGCTGAGCATCTATGGCGAGGAGCGCTTCCAGTTCGCGGAGCAGGGCCTGCACGGCCTGACCCATGCTTACGGGATCGACTACAGCCCGGGCAATTGGAGCTTCGGCGTCTCGGCGGAAGTCGGCACGGTCGACCAGTTCGAGCGCGAAGCCTTCGCCGGCCAGGCCAGCTGGAAGAACGAGCGCATGAGCGCCGGGATCTCCGCCGAGTGGCGCGAGGACGAGAACATCGAGACGGGTGACGAACGCCGCACCTGGCTGCTGCGCTCGACCGCGCGCTACGAGGCGTCGGACGAGCTGAAGTTGCAGGGCAAGTTCAACCTCGCCAAATCGTACCAGTCACGTCCCGACGCATTGCTGGGCCCGCAGAGCTTCAACAATGCGGAGTTCACGGAAGCGTCGATCGCGGCGGCCTACCGCCCGATCTGGGACGACCGGTTCAACATGCTGGCCAAGGTGGTGTGGCTCGATGACCTGTCGCCGACCTCGCAGCGCTTCGGCGGGCAAACGCTGGACTACCGCCAGAAGAGCGTGATCGCGAGCGTGGACAGCTCCTATGACGTGGCGCCGCGCTGGACGCTGGGTGGCAAATATGCCTACCGCGCCGGCGAGGTGACGAGCTCGCGCGACAGTCTCGACTTCACCAAGAGCGAAGCCGAGCTGATCATAGGCCGTCTCGACTACCACGCGACGTCCAAATGGGACGCGACCGTGGAGCTGCGCCATCTCGACATCGGCAGTGGCGTCATCACCCGCGACGGTGGCCTCGCCGGGCTGTACCGCCATGTCGGCGACAACGCCAAGGTCGGCGCCGGCATCACCTGGGGCGGCGTCGAGGAGCAATACCTCGCGGCCAGCGAGGAAGAAGCCGTCGGCTGGTTCCTCAACGTGGTCGGCAAGTTCTAGGGATGAAAGCCCGCCTCGCCGAGGCGGGCTTTTCGTTCAGGTGATGAGCGGTTCCGCGCCTTGCGCAGCGGTCGCCGAGCTTCCGTGGCAACACAGAGCGTCAGTTAGTGCCGCCGCGGATGCTTATGTGTCAAAGGCATGGGGCACGCCGAACCGGCGAAATGTGGGGCTCGCTCAATACAGCTTTCCATCGGTTCGCACCGTATGGATGATGTTGAACGTTGTCGGCCGGGTCGGCATCACCGCCACTGTCACCCGCTTGCCGTCGAGCTGCAAGTTGAAGTCGCGCCGTTCCAGTGTGCCGGTTACGCCGATAATGCCGATATTCGTTGCCTGCACCTCGAGATCGCCCTCGATGACGCCGTGCTCCGCTTGGTGGGCTGCGACGACACGCTCCGTGCAATTGCCGCCCTTGTCCGTCCCGATGAGAATGACGCTGATCAGTTTCTTCTTCTTGTAATTGGTCAGAACCTTGACCGGGCAATCCGGGAAAAACTCCGCGCGGTATTTCGGATAGAGGGCCTTCACCTCGGACTTGGCCATACCGCTATAAAGCCCGCCCCACAGGGCGACGGGGTCCTCGTTCCGGTTCCGGTCTTGCGCCGACGCGCTCACAGCCGAGGACAGCACACAAGCCGCCGCGAGCGATGCCCCGACTATACGGCGTGTCGTATTGGATGGCTTAAGCATGATGGTTCCTCCTAGAAGCGGACCCTACGGAAGGCGGGCAGGGAAGCAAGTGCCGCGCGGCGGCAGAGCTACATCAAGACACTTATCTGACCGCAAGCAAGGCCCACTTTCCCGCACCGCCCAGAGACGCCGCAGCGCGAGACAAACATCGTTCCGGTATTTTCGATATGTTCGGCTATGGGAATGTAGAGAATGGTGCCCAGAAGAGGACTCGAACCTCCACGTCCATACGGACACCAGCACCTG
>JAHDEU010000106.1:0-1796 GCA_020628635.1 Hellea sp.
GTCCTCCCACCAGACGGGCGTGACCAGATTGCCGAACCACTGGTGGGCGAGTTCGTGGGAGTGGACGCGGGCATAGGCGCGCTTTTGGCTCAGCGGGGCGTTCTCGTCGAGCAGCAGGAGATATTCGCGGTAGACGATGAGGCCCGGGTTCTCCATCGCGCCGAACGCGTATTCCGGCGCGGCGATCAGATCGAGCTTCTCGTAAGGGTATTCGGTGCCGAAATACTCTTCGAGCGCCGTCAGCAGACCGTCCGTATTCTCCAGCGCGTATTCGAGCCGCTTGCCCTCGCCTCGCGCGGCCAGACCCCGCAGTGCGAGCGGGCGCTTGCGGATGGAATTGGGCGGGATGTCGCCATAGTCCACCACGTCATAGGGGCCGACCGCAAAGGCGATGAGATAGGTCGGCAGCGGGCGGGTCTGGGCGAACTGGTGCTTGACCATGTCGCCCGCCATCGGGGTTTCAGCCGTCTTGGGCGTGTTCGACACGACGACATTGCCGGACGGCGCGGTGATGGAGAGGGTGAACGGGACCTTGTATTTCGGCTCGTCGAGCCCCGGAAAGGCCTCGCGCGCGCCGAGCGGTTCCATCTGGGTGATGATGTAGGCGTCGTCGCCGCGCTTCACCTGATAGGCGGAGTTGAGGTTCTGGTTGTAGGGCGTGGTGTAGGACATGCGCACCGTGCCCTCGCCGGCTGGCAGCGGCACGTCCGAGCTCATCCAGGCGAGGCCGGACGGGGCTTCCTCCAGCGGGACCGGATTGTAGGTCAGCGGGTAGTCCTCGCCCGATTTCTCCCAGACCGCGTCGGTGATCTCCATCTCCTTGGCGTGGATCCAGAAGCCGTTGGTCTCCTCGACCAGCGCTGCGTCCATGCGCACCGTGCCGCTCATCGTGTCGGCCTTGGGGTCGATGACCATGTCGATCGTATAGGCATTGGGGATGACGGTTTCGGGCAGCTGCGCGTGGGGAACGTTGTCGCGCGAGGCCGTTGTCGGGAGCACGTCGGCGGCGGCCTGTTCCATCACGGCTTCGGACGTGTTGTCGATCTCGCGCACCTCCTCGGTCGCTTCCCCGCCGGAGCAGGCGGCGAGGATGAGGGTGGCGGCGGTGAGCAGCAGGGCGCGTTTCATGGGAGTCCTATCGGTCAGTCAGTTGTGCCCGGCTTAGACCGCGCGGTGCGCCATCTCCACTCACGAAATGCCGCGCCCCGCGCATGATTTTCGCACCGATCCACGATGAATGATGCAAAAGTAATGGTATAACGGCGCATTCGTGCTAAGTCCTCCCGCATGTCCGCCTACACACCACTCGAGCAGGAGCTGGCTTCCGCCGGTCCCGACGACCGGTTCGACCAGCCCAGGCGCGCGGGCCGTCCCGGCCGCCTGACGCCCGAGCTCAGCGGCAACATCACCCGGCGCATCACCGCGCTGGCCCTGCTGCTCGGCGTGGTCATGGCGGTGGGCAAGCTCTACCTTTTCTCGATCACGGCGAGCGTCGGCATCCTCGCGAGCCTGGTGCATTCCGCGCTCGACATCGTGGCGGCGGCCAGCTCGTTCATTGCCGTGCGCATCGCGGCCAAGGTGCCGACCGACGACTACCGCTTCGGCTTCGGAAAGGCGGAGAGCTTTTCGGCCGTGTTCCAGGTCTGCCTGATTGGCTTGGCGGCGTTCCACCTGTTCGGCGCTGGGTTGGAAGGCCTGGGCGCGGACCATGCGCACGACCACGGCGGGGGCCACGCGCACGGCGTGCCGGAAAGCACCATCGCCATCTGGGCGCTGGGCCTGTTCTGCGTGCTGAC
>JAHDEU010000106.1:1896-7125 GCA_020628635.1 Hellea sp.
CGGACTACTCAGCCCGCCCATGCGGACGCTCTACCACTATCCCCTGCACCCGGGCTGCCGCGCCGTGCGCGTGGCGTTTGCGGAAAAGAAGCTGAAGCTGAACGCGGTCGTCATCGACCCGTGGTCGCCGGAGCCCGGCTTCACGGCCCTCTCTGCCGAGGCCATGCCGCCCGTGCTGACCGACCTGACGGCAAGCGGCCCCGTCACGCTGGCGGGCACGATCCCGATCTGCGAATATGCGGACGAGGGAAGCTCCCGCAATCCGTTGCTGCCGGGAGAGCGCCACGACCGCGCGGAAATCCGCCGCCTCTGCGCATGGTTCGAAGGGCGCTTCGACTTCGACGCGGGCGGGCTGATCCTGGCCGAGAAGCTGGGCACGACACGCCTGGGCGGCACGCCGGACATGGCGACGCTGAAAGAGGGCCGCGCCGCGCTGGCGGAGCATCTTGACTACATGGCTTGGCTCTTGGAGCGCCGCGACGGGCTGGCCGGACCCGACTTCACCCTCGCCGACATCATCGCCTTCTCGCATCTCTCCTGCCTCGACTATCTGGGCGAAGTGCCTTGGAAGGATGGAGGGCGGGAGCGCAAATCCGTGTCCGAGTGGTATGCCCGCATCAAGAGCCGCCCGTCCGTGCGCCCCCTGCTATCTGATCGCATTCCGGGCCTTCGCCCCCCCGCCCATTACGGCAATCTGGATTTCTAGGTGGATCTCCCCCGCAGCGTCGCGGATCGCGCGCAGGCGCTGGGGTTCACGCGGCCCCATGTGGCGCGGGTCGATGAGTTCGGCGCACATCATGCGGCGCGGCTGGCGGAGTTCGTGGCCAAGGACCGCCACGGCTCGATGGAGTGGATGGCAGCGACATTGGAGCGGCGCGGCCATCCGCAGGCGCTTTGGCCGGAGGCGCGCTCGGCCGTGGTCGTGGGGTTGAACTACGGGCCGGAAACGGACCCGCTGGTCACGCTGGGGCAGCCGGACCGGGCGACGATTTCTGTCTATGCTCGGAACCGCGACTATCACGACGTCATCAAGGGGCGGCTGAAGGAGTTGGCGGGATTGCTCGCGCGCGACACGGGCGAGGACGTCAAGGTCTTCGTCGATACCGCGCCGCTGATGGAAAAGCCGCTGGCCGCGCAGGCGGGGCTCGGCTGGCAGGGCAAGCACACCAATTTGCTCTCCCGCGACTGGGGGAACTGGCTGTTTCTCGGCACCATACTGAGCGCGGCGGAACTGACGCCGGACGCGCCCGAAGAGGACCATTGCGGGAGCTGCACGGCATGCCTCACCGCCTGCCCGACCGACGCCTTTCCGGCCGCCTATCAGCTCGACGCAAAACGCTGCATTTCCTACCTGACCATCGAGCATGACGGGCCGGTGGAGTTGGAACTGCGCGAGGCGCTCGGCAACCGCATCTATGGCTGCGACGACTGCCTGGCCGTGTGCCCGTGGAACAAGTTCGCGCGCGCCGGGGCAGAGGCGAAGCTGGCCGCGCGGGACGATCTGAACGCGCCGAGGCTGGCCGAACTTGCGGCGCTCGGTGATGCGGGTTTTCGCGCGCATTTTTCCGGCTCGCCGATCAAGCGCATCGGCTGGCTGCGATTCCTGCGCAATGTGCTCTACGCCATCGGCAATAGCGGCGATGCGACTCTCATCCGGTGTGTTATCCCCAATCAACAACATAAAGATGCAACCGTGCGAGACGCGGCCGATTGGGCTTACGCGAAGTTGCAAAATACACACTGAACTTGTGCAGGTTTAAGTTCTGAGGCTTAAACCGTTCCGGGATGGGAACGATGGGTGACAGGAGGGCGGCAAAGCCGCGCGTGGGACGGGCCGACAGGCTGCGTCCGGCATCAGTAGTCATGTCCGGCGGATTGGCCACATCGTTCGCCTTGGTGGTCGGCTTGGGCGTGGCCACCGACATCACCTTTGCCGACATCCTCAAACAGGTCACGATCGGCATGGCATGGCTATCGGTGCTGCTCGCACTGTTCCGGGTCGTGCTGATGGCGCTGGAGCGGCGCGCGCCGGATGCCGCCGCGTTGAACGGTGCGGAGCTTCCCCGCTACACCGTGATCATTCCGCTTTTCCGCGAAGCGCACATGGTCGAAGGGCTGGTCGAGGCGATGGGCGCGCTGGACTACCCGGCCGACAAGCTCGACATCGTTTTCGCCTGCGAAACCGTGGACCCGGCCACGACGCGCGCCGCGCAGGCCGTGCTTGATCCGCGCTTCCGCACGCTGGTGGTGCCCGCCGTGCGTCCCGGCGGCGAGCCGCAGACCAAACCGCGCGCGCTCAACGCCGTGCTGGCCACGTCGGATGCGGAACTGGTCACGATCTACGACGCCGAGGACCGCCCCGATCCAATGCAGCTCAGGCGCGCCGCGGACGCCTTTGCCGCCCATCCCGACTGGGTGGCGCTGCAGGCGCCGCTGGATTATTTCAACACGGGCGACAGCTGGCTCGCCGCGCAGTTCGGGCTGGAATATGCCGGGCTGTTTCATGTGCTGTTGCCCGCCTATGACCGGCTGGGCCTGCCTTTTCCGCTGGGCGGCACGTCCAACCACATGCGCCGCAGCGCGCTGGACGCGGCCGATGGCTGGGACCCCTACAACGTGACGGAGGACGCGGACCTCGCCTTCCGCCTTGCCGTGGGCCGCGACCGGATCGGCTGGATCGCGCCGCCCACGCGGGAGGAAGCCGTGGCACGCCTGCGACCCTGGATGCGACAGCGCTCCCGCTGGCTGAAAGGCTATCTGCAGACCTGGCTTGTCCACATGAACGCACCGCTCGCGGGCGGTTGGCGGCGGGCGCTGATGCTGCAGCTGACGCTCGGCGTGTCGCTGCTCTCGGTCGGGCTCTACGCGCCCGTGCTGGTCGTGCTGGCGGGACTTGGCCTCACCCGGCCGGAGGCCGTGCAGTCCGTCTATCTCGGAGCATTGGGCTATTCGCTGCTGTGCGGCATGATGGTCGGCGCGCTGGGCGCGGTACGGGCAGGCAAGCCGCAGCTGCTGTGGCACGTCCCGCTCATGCCGCTCTACTGGGTGCTGATGTTCCCGCCATTGCTGCGCGCGCTGTGGGAGCTGCGGACCAATCCCTATCACTGGCACAAGACCGAGCACGGGGTGAGCGACAGGGTGCCGGCGGAGTAGCGCGCGCGGGTCTACGGTGATAGGCGCGCGCGCCATGGACCGCTCCACCGATCTGACACTCACGCTCATCGCGCTCGCCATCTGCGCCGGTCTGGCCGTGCTGGGGCTGAAGGGGCGCTTCCGGGAGAAGACGGATATCCGCCCTTACCGCGTGCCGTGGATGCCGATCGCGCTGCTGGCCATTGCGGTGGGTTTCATGCTGATCGTGCATCTGGCGAACCTGTTCGGGTTCGAGACCGGGCAGCGCTAGGCCACCTCGTCATTGCCGACCGGGATGCCGTCTTCCCTGAACAGCACACCCGCCAGCGTTTCGTGCATCAGCACCGATATGAAGATGCACAGCCCGGCAATGCGCCACACATCGTCGATGCCCTCGAACATCATGCCGTCCGGCATGTGGGTCTGCGCAAAGGCGACGTAGAAGATCGTGCCCATGCCCCTGATCCCGAAAAAGGCGACCTTGAACCGCTCCAGTCCCTTGAGCGGATGGCCCAGCAGGGCGAGCCAGCCCACGACCGGGCGCACGACGAGCAGCAGCGCCAGCGCGATGGCGAGGTCGGTCAGCGTCCACTGATCCCACAGCTCGGCCGCGACGAACGTCCCGAACCAGAGCAGCAGCAGCACCATGAGGATGCCCTCGATCTGGTCGGCTTCCTGGTGGGCGGCGTTGGTGTAGCTGTCCTCCGGGTCGTCATCCATATCGGGGTCGCGCTGCGAGGCGCGCGAGGCGCGGGCCGCGATGAACACGGCGAGAAAGCCGTAGGCGTGGAGATATTCCGTCAGGCCATAGGCGAGAAGAGTGGCCGCCAGCATGACGATCAGCGGGTTGTCCTGTTCATTGCGGCCGTCGCCGAGGCGCGAGAACACGATCCAGGCCAGCGTCTTGCCGATTACCCAGCCCACACCCACGCCCACGCCCACGCGCCAGAGCACGTCATAGGACACGAAGCTCCCCCAGGAGAACGACCCCGCCGCGACGGCGATAGCCGCCCACACAAAGGGAAAGGCGAGCCCGTCATTCAGCCCGGCTTCGGCGGTGAGCGCGATGGATGTCGTGTCCTCTCCCTCGCCGGGCCCTCCGACCTGCACGGCGCGGGCAAGCACCGGATCGGTCGGGGCGAGCGCGGCGCCAAGCAGGATCGCGGCCGCCAGCGGCAGGCCCGCAATCGTGCCCATGACGTAGAGCGCGGCAATGGTCAGCGGCATGGCGATGCCCAGCAACCGCCAGGTCGCGTTCCAGCGGCGAAAGCTCGCCTGCGTGTCGATGGCCAGCCCCGCGCCCGTCAGGCTGACGATGACGATGAGTTCCGACGCATGGGTGATGATCTTGGCCTGCAGCTCCGAGCCGTAGGGGCTGATATGCGGCGCTCCGAGCAGCACGGCGACCGCGCCCAGCCCGATATAGATGGCCGGCAGGTTCAGCCGGAAGCGTCGCGCCAGCGCCGGCTGCAGCGTCAGGCCGAACAGCGCAAAGCCGACGAGCGCATAGACTGCGGCCGTCGGGTTGCTCATCATGTCGGACAGGAATTCGGGCAAGGCGGTCTTCTGGGTGTGGGCGCACAGTCGCGGTCAGGAATGGAACCCCGCAGCCGCGCAAACCGTTCCGTAGATGCACCCGACCTTGAAAGCCCGCCATGCCAGACCACCTCCAAAGCCGCGCCAACGACCAGCACCCCGGCAAGGCCAAACGCAGCTTCGGCGTGAGCTCGGTGGTGATCATCCTGCTCGTCGTCGGCGTGGTGGCGGCGATCCTCATGCTGACCTGAGGAGAGGTTGCGGGAGCCATACCGGAGCTCCAGACATCCAATTTAAACTTCGCTCATCCCCGCGAAGGCGGGGATCCAGTCATGCGAGTCTGTGTGATGGTTGAGATCACGCCCAGTGCTTCAACTGGAACCCCGCCTTCGCGGGGATGAGCGAAGAAGAAAGGTTCTTCGCGACCCCTACTCCGGAATCGGCACCAAGCGACACCCCTGCCCCGGCGTGTATACCGCGCGTTCTGCAAAGCGTCCGTCCAGCAAATCCGCGCGCACGGCGTCGCGTTCCTGGGTGAAGGTGACGCGGCTGACGTCCTCG
>JAHDEU010000107.1 GCA_020628635.1 Hellea sp.
CAGTCGCTGTCGAGGTCATGGCGCATGATCGATACATGACGCGAGTAACCGTCGGCGGACAAACGGCAGTTGTTGCGAACCGTAACTGGGAAAACCCAGTCAACATTGCTGGTCGGGAAATCACTGTCGTCACGGACGGGCACCGAGATGTTCTCCACCTTTGGAAGCCAAGTGACAACGCCGCCGCAACCCCCGGCGCCCTCACCGCGCCCATGCCGGGCAAGGTGATCGCGGTGAATGTCGCGGAAGGCGACGCGGTCACCGAAGGCCAGACGCTGGTCGTGCTCGAAGCCATGAAGATGGAAATGGCCATCAAGGCCCCGCGCGACGGGGTCGTGGCGAGCGTGCCGCAGGCGGTGGGCGCGATGGTGGGTGACGGCGACGTGCTGGTGGCGCTGGAAGAAGAATAAATCTTCCCTCTCGCCGACTTGATCGGCGAGCCCATGGCCCGGACCTGTCGTGAACTGCGCAAGGGTAAGTGGCTCGAGATCACTCAACAAACACCCTTTCCATGCAGCCGACACATCTGTCCATGGGCTCGCCGATCAAGTCGGCGAGATGGGGTTGTCTTTTAGTCCCCGGCCCCTGTGGCCGGGGCCTTTCGCGGGGTAGCTTGGCTGTCGATTGGTCCGCTTCTGTGGCGTCACGGATCAACGAGCGAGGTCCCGGCCGCAAGGGCCGGGAGCAGGTTCACGTTTGATAGAACCCCACTTCTTCCGCATCGAACTCGCCCAGCCGTTCCATCGCCGCCCTTCCCATCGCCACGCCGTGTATCCCTGCGACCCGCGCCAACCCCGGCGCCTCCCAGATATCCGGCATGACCCACTCCACCGTGGGGCGCTCCGGGAATTCCCAGCAGCGTGTCGCCTTGAGCGCGTGCTGCCAGCGTTGAGGATGGTAGTGCTCGGATTCCGGCGCGCTGAACTCGTCGCGGTGGCCGGTGGTCAGGCTGAGCTCATAAGCGCCCATGATGCGGCCGCGGTGCGCACGCTCGGACGCTTCGGGCGAGGTCTTCGTGGTATAGATGGCGCAGAGGATCGTGGAGCCATCCGCCAGATCGATGACCCGTTCGCGCGCGCCGGGGAAGGTCCAGCCAACGCAGCCCCACAACTCCGGCGACCATTTCCAGAAGCCGGTGATCCAGGCTTTCGTCGCGCTTTGGAATGGATTGCTCATGAGACGCCATATGGGGCGTCGCCCATGCCGCGACCAGTCGTCCTATCGCCCGTGCAATGCGCCCTGTCCCGCGCTATGTGCAAGCCATGCCCACCACACCCTACCCCACGCTGCAATTCGCCCACTCCGACACGACGGAGGCGATCCGCGAGAGCGTCTATCAGTTTGCATCCGACAAGATCGCGCCCATCGCGGCCGAGATCGACGCGTCCAATCAATTCCCGCGCCACCTCTGGCCGGAGATGGGCGCGCTCGGCCTGCACGGCATCACGGTCAGCGAGGAGCAAGGCGGGCTCGGCCTCGGCTATCTGGAACACACCATCGCCATCGAGGAAGTGTCGCGCGCCTCGGCCTCGGTCGGCCTGTCCTATGGTGCGCACTCCAACCTCTGCATCAACCAGATCGAGCGCTGGGGCAGTGCGGATCAGAAGGCGAAATATCTGCCCAAGCTGGTGAGCGGCGAGCATCTGGGATCGCTCGCCATGTCCGAGTCTGGGGCGGGCTCGGACGTCATGTCCATGCGGCTCAAGGCGGAGAGCGCGCAAGGCGGCTTCCTGCTCAACGGCACCAAGATGTGGATCACCAACTCGCCCACCGCCGACACGCTGCTGGTCTATGCCAAGACGGACCCGGACGCAGGCTCCAAGTCGGTCTCCGCCTTCCTGATCGAGCGCGGTTTCGAGGGCTTTTCCGTCGCGCAGAAGCTCGACAAGCTCGGCATGCGCGGCTCGGACACGGCGGAGCTGGTGTTCGAGAACTGCTTCGTGCCGGAAGAGAACCTCGTCGGCGAACGCGGGCAAGGCGCGGCGATCCTGATGAGCGGGCTGGACTATGAGCGGGTCGTGCTGAGTGCCGTGTCTATTGGCATCATGCAGGCCTGCCTCGATGTGGTGCTGCCTTACGTCCACGAGCGCAAGCAGTTCGGCAAACCCATTGGCGAGTTCCAGCTGATCCAGGGCAAGCTGGCGGACATGTATGTGAGCCTCTCCACCGCGCGCGCCTATTCCTATGCCGTCGCGGCCGCCTGCGACCGGGGCGAAACCACGCGCAAGGACGCGGCCGGCTGCATCCTCTACGCGGCCGAAAAAGCCACTCAGATGGCGCTGGACGCGATCCAGATCCTCGGCGGCAACGGCTATATCAACGACTACCCCACGGGCCGCCTCTTGCGCGACGCCAAGCTGATGGAGATCGGCGCAGGCACGAGCGAGATCAGGCGCTGGCTGATAGGCCGCGAGCTGTTCGGGGAGACTGGGTAAGGCGCGACCGAACCTTTTTGCGGCGAGCGGCGACTACTCTGCATATGGGTCGCCATTCCGACATCAACGCCCGCACGGCCTATCTCGCGCGCATCGCCGCCGACACGGCCTCGTCGGATGCGAAGGCGGCCTTCACCGAGCTTGTCCGGCTCTGGCATCCACGCTGGACCGCCTTTGCACGGTCCCGGGCACCGGACCTGGCGGACGACGCCTTGCAGGAGGCTGCGCTGCACATGGCGCGCAACATAGCCCGCCTGCGCGATCCGGCACGCTTCGGCGGCTGGTCCATGACGATCATCGCACGACGCGTGAGGGACCTGCAACGGCGCGCCGTCCGCCGCCGCCGTTATGAGAACGACGCCGCGCGCGAAACCGAATGGGACCCCGGGCAGGCGCATAGCAATGCGGTCCTCGACGCGGACACAGTCTTGAGTGCACTCTCCCCGGAGCAATCCGCGCTTGTGCGCGCCTACTATATCGAAGGGCTCAGCGGGCCGGAACTCGCACGCCGCTTCAACGTCCCGATCGGCACGGTCAAATCCCGCCTGCACGCCGCACGCAAGACTATGCGCGACCAGCTCTCATCCACGTAAACCCGAAGGAGACCTCCATGACCGACCCCATTGACGAGACCGGATATTACCGGGAGGCGTTTTCCGCACTCAAAGGCCCGGGCAGCGGCCTTCGCATCTTGGCCTGGTGCGCGATCCTGATTTGGTCGGCCGGACTGATCTTTTGCCTCGTGCAGCTTTTCCGGACGGACGATATCGTCCAGCTCATCCGCTACGGCGTGTTTGCCCTGCTCTTCATGCAGGCTCAGATCGCGATGAAGCTCTGGTTCAATATGCAGCTCGACCGGCGCGCGGTGACTGCGGAAGTCCGCCAGATCGGCTTGTTGATGGCCCGCAAGGACCCCTAGAGACACTCCATCGCCGCCACATCCAGCCGGAACGGGCCGTCCACGCCGTCGGCGATGATGAGGCCCATCTGGCGGATGTCTGAACTGTCGAACTCCCCGCCGCGCACGTCGCGGCCGAACACGGTCGCGCGCAAGGCCGAGAACGGGACCATCACCTCGCTCCATTCGCCGATGGGCAGTTCCGGCAGGTCGGTCTGCCAGGAGATGTTGCGCCCGCGCCAGCTCTGGTTCGTGCGGAAGGTGACGCTGTAGCGACGGTCGTCCGGCCGCACGGTCAGGCGCACGCCCTCCTGCTCCGCGAACCAGTCGGGATTGGTACGCAGGCGGATGGATGTGAAACCGCCGCCATTGGTGTTCACATTTCCGGTAAAGGCCATGTGCCCGTCCTGCAGCTCCACATAGCCTTTCGACAGACCGCCCATCACGCCGTCATTGACGACGGCCCAGCGGTCGACAGCTGCGGCCGAGTTCATCTCTATCTTCATGGCGCATCCCGTCGCGGTTTGGGTGGGCGCGCTGTCTCCGCTCGCCGGGGTCCCGGCCGAGGCCGAGCAGGCGGCCAGCAGGATCGAGGCAAGGAGTATGGCGCGTGTCATGGGGACATTACGCGCGGGCAGCACGAAACGTTCTAAAACAGACCGGCTATGGAGAGGGAATGGGGCTCCCGGTCTCACGGGGCGCATTGGAGACCGGGAGCGAACGAAGGGCCGAAACCCTGTCGCATTTCGCCATTACACGGCGCCGTTTGCGCTGTCACGTCCCAAATGGTGTATCACTGTTAAATTGGTGAACGGGTCGCGAATAGTCGGGTGTCAGGCGTAACTGACGACACTGGACAGATCGGGGCGCGGGCGCGGCATGCTGGGCTCGGTCGGCGTGCCGAGGTGGATGAAGCCCGCAATGCGCTCTCCCTCGTTCACGCCGAGTGCGGCCCGCATCCGGTCGTCATGGGCGTACCATTCCGTCAGCCACTGCGCGCCATATCCGATCGCTTGCGCCGCCATGAGCAGCTTCATGCACACGGCCCCGACGGAGAGCTCCTGCTCCCAGACGGGCGTGCCCCTCAAGCACTCGACCGGACTGCTCAGCACCATCAGCACGACGGGCGCGCGCAGGAAGCGGGCCGCCTCGAACGCGACGCGGTCTTTGGGGTGGTCGGGATAGTCAGATGCGTATGTCTTGGCCAGTTGCGCGCCGATGCGCTCGCGCGCCTCGCCCCGGAACACGACGATGCGCCAGGGCGAGAGCTTCCGGTGATCCGGCACGCGCGTGCCCAGCTGGAGGATCTGCTGGAGCTGTTCATCGCTCGGTCCCGGCCCGCTCATGGCCTTGGACTTGTTGGACCGGCGGTTCTTGAGGAAGTCCAGCACGGCGTCGTTGCGGGTCGGGAGCGGGAAGGTCTTGTCGGTCATGGTAGGCTGGATATAGGCGAGGCCACCTGACTTCCAAGCCGCAACAGGAACACCATGACCCCGGACAAAAAACTGACTGATCTCGGCCACACGCTCCCGACACCCATGGCGCCGGTGGCGAACTATGTGCCCTATGTGGTGAGCGGATCGACCGTGTTCATCTCCGGCCAGATCAGCAAGGTGGGCGAGGAGCTGGTCGGCGGACGGCTGGGCGAAGGTCTGACAGTCGAGCAGGGCCAGCGCGCCGCGCAGCTGTCCGCGCTCAACATCATCGCGCAGCTCAAGGCGGCCTGCGGGGGCGATCTGACCAAAGTGCGGCGCATCGTGAAGCTGGGCGGGTTCGTGCAAGCCGCGCCGAGCGCCACGGGTCCGCAAATCCCGCAGATCATCAACGGCGCATCGGACCTGATGGTGCAAGTCTTCGGTGACGCCGGCCGCCACGCCCGCTTCGCCGTGGGCTCGCCCAGCCTGCCGCTGGATGTGGCTGTCGAGATCGACTGCGTGGCGGAGATCGATCCCGCCTAGACGCCCTAAATCTTCGACGGATAGACCGGCCGGATGTCATACGGAATGTCGTCCAGATTGCCGAGCACCGTTTCCGCGGCGTCGTCCAGCGCCGCATATTCGTCCATGAACGCCTTGGCCGCGTCGTAGTCGCCGTCGCCCTGGAGCATGACGACCTTGGCCGTGAGGTCCGAAATGGCCTGCGCCAGCTTGTCGAAATCGAGACGGAAGCGCTGTTCGTCCGGCAGCCATTCCGCCGCCCCGACCTCCCGGAAATAGCGGTACTGGAACGCGGCCCCCTTGGCGTGGGCGGCACTCACGCCGAAGCGCATGGAGCGGAACTTGCCGGTGAAATAGGTCGCCAGATAGGCATCGCGCTCTGACGCATCCAGCTCGCCGCGCTCCATCATGTAGAGCACGTTATAGGCGCCCATGACATCGGCCTTGCCTTCCTCCAGGCCTGAATACTGGTCCTTCAGCTCCAGCCGCACTTCGGTTTCCCTGGGTCCATTGGGGCCATCGACGGTGATCTTGCCCGGCCCGAGCGAGTGCGACAGCTCGTGGAAGACCGTATTGGTGGACATCCACTTCTTCTCGGTGAGCTGAGCCTGCTCCGGCACCAGCACGCGCTCTCCGATGGGCGCGAGGATGCGGTCGTATTTCGCGCCCAGCACATTGGCGAGGATGACCTTCTTGGCGCCCTTGGCCTCGCGGACGCGCTCGTCATTGGGCAGGTTGAAGGCGATGGTCTGCACGCCGTTGGAATTGTCGCCGCCGCCCTTGATCTGGTCCACGACGGAGATGGGACTCTCGAACCCTCTTGCGGTGTTCTTGTAGCGATCGGGTACGGGGAGGTTTTCCTCCATGTCGCGGAGGTAGCCCTTGTATTTGTCGAGCGCGGCGGACGCATCCGGGTCCTTGATGGTCAGGAACATCTCATAGGCCGTCTTGTAGCCGAACAGCCCGTCATCATAGACCTCATAGGGTCCGATGGCGATCTCGATGGGGCCTTCGAGGTCCATCCAGGCCAGCTCGCTCTCGAAATAGTCGTCGGTTTCAAACGCGTCCGCGCGCAGCTCCAGAAAGCGCTTCAGCGTCGGCTCGGCGGTCTGCGAGGCGGCCCGGCGCATCAACCGCGCCGCCGCTTCGACCTGCTCGGCATAGGCGTCGCGGTAAGGAATCGCGATCAGCCCGCCGTCGTCGTCGCGACGGATGACGGTGTAGCCGGAGGTGAACGCCTCGCGGTCGTCGGGATTAGACTCCAGATGCGCTTCGAACTCCGCCTTGGTCATGTCGGCCGGGTAGAAGCCCGCGCCCTTGGGGCAGTCGCCCAGACCATCGACGAAGGGCGCATCGCCCTCCAGCCCGTCGCAGTGGGCGAAGTGCAAATCGAACATGTTGAGCGCGTCCATGTCGCCCCTGGCCGCGATCTTGGTGCGCAGCGCCGGATTGTCCGCATTGCGCTGCAGCAGGTAGATCTCGTCCATGATGGGGCCGAGCTGCATCAGCGTTTCCAGCGCCGCGCGCTCGGAGGCAGGCAGGAAGTCGACATCCGGGTTCATGCGGATTTCGGAAAATTTCGCATATTGCCCCGCGACATCGTAGAACGGCGCTTCAACCTCGACGGTCTCGACAGGCTCCGGCACAGCCTCGACAGCGGGTTCCCCACACGCCACCAGCACGGCGGCGGACACAAGCAGCAGTCGTTTCATCGTCTCTCTCCTTACAGCGCAGCGCGGATTTGATCGGCCAGCGCGGACAGCTCAGCCATATCGCCCATTTTGGCAGAACCATGACCGGCCATGTCCGAGCCTTCCCAGCGCGGGATGATGTGGATGTGGGTGTGGAAC